>JACNJI010000236.1 GCA_014382645.1 Verrucomicrobiota bacterium
GGGAGCCTGGGCCCGTGGGGGTGGCGTGGCAGGATGCACTCCACGCCAACAAGCGACTTACGCCCTGACCTATGCATCCTTTTTCGCCTGTCCTCATGCGTTGAACCGCAGTGTAGGCAAGCCACACCGAAACGAGACCCGCGACATTGGTTGCAAACTGAGCGGTCGGCGGCAAATTATTCCAATAAACGAGTAGGGCCAAGGCAAAGAGCGGGGCACCGAACAACAAGAGAATAGGCAAGCGGTTTTCTCCCGAGCCACCTGTTGCTTCACCTCTGGCAAATAGACTAATTCCCACCACGTAAAAGGCCATGATCCCCGCCCAGAAAATAGTCAAGGGAGCCAGAGATTCATTTGCAGCGGAAGCTGCTGCAAGCCAAAGGAAGAAACGGCAAGAACCCATGATCCATACTCCTCCCGACCATTTCTTGTGGACGGCTTCATAGGCTAAAATGGCCACCGTCAGCGCTACCAACCAAATCTTGGACACCTCGGCAAGTTCCAGCAGAACATATGATCCTGCGATCAATTCCGCAAAACCAGCCAGCCAAACGGCCATCGGTTTCATCTCTCCGCTCGGAATGGGTCGCTGCGGGTTATACTGTTTGTCGAATCCTTGATCGAAGGCGTCGTTTAGGGTGCAGCCCGCGACGTAAAGCAGGCTAGCCCCAATTAGGAGCCAACCGAGTTGCCCCCATGCAAGCAGGCTTAAGTCTTCGATGGGGTTCGGCATTTCCCGCACGATCGGGGAGGCAAAGGCGTTTACTGTCCAAGCTGCCGTACAATTGGTCCAGACCGTGGGCAGGTTCGAGATGCGTCCGAGAGTCAGTAAATTGCGGAGGAAGGCCATGAATTCAACCGGTTTTCAATCCTCGCTTGTCCAACTCGGCAAGCGTCCAGTCGTACTCGCGAATGATTTGGTCCACCACGTCGCCTGAACGTAGGTTGTCCGGCAGCACCTCCCAGGTGTATGTTTCCATCTCCAGGTGACGACACGCCGAGGGGTCCTTGGCGAGGTAGTCGAGGGTGCCTTCGACGTGGTCGCGGGTGTCGCCGAGGTCATTTCCGGGAGGAGTGTGCAAGGGTACGTGGAAGTGGATGCGCCACTCCTCTCCGATGTCGGTTGGATTGGTTTCGGCAAAAGCGAGAGCAAGATCGAGATCCTTGTGACGGCGGATGACCTCGCCGTCTTTCGCCTCGACGACTTGGTGGAGGTAGACCTCTTCCTGAAAGCTCGCCAAACGTTTCAGGTTAGCGGTTGTGGGTACGGCCTTGAGCGCGGAACTGAGATGGATTTTGCTTATCCTGATACCGGCGTCGGCAAGGCGATCGAGGGCGTCGTCGGGTTCCTCGTACTCCACGCCGAGGTGGCAGGTGTCGTAGTTTACGCCGAGAACGTTCCTCCATTCTTCGTCCGAGCCGAAACATGGTTGGAGTTTTTCGAAAAAGGCGACGGTTTCCTTGCTTGTCTCGAAGAGTCCGAGTGGTTCCGGTTCCAAACCGAGGTGAAGATCGAGATTCTTTGCCCTGGCTGCTTTCTCAATGTGTTGAGCGCATTTCGCGAGGTGATCGAGCATGACGGCGGGAATCTCGCCCGAGGGGATGAATTCCTTGAAGGACCCCGGCAAGGTGCTCACGCTTCCTTCGGCGCCCTCCTCCGAAAGCTCGGCCAGCAGGTCGAAGAGTAAGTTGGTGTAGGCGAGGCGTTCAGGGGAGGTCCAGTCGGGTCGGTAGACTTGTTCCTTGACCCTAGTGCCATGGAAATTACCGTAGGGAAATCCGTTGATGGTGAATACGTAGCAGCTTTTGGCTTCCAGCCACTTACGGAATTCCAACAAGTTCTCCCCATCGGAAAGCTCTTTTGCGGCATCCGCTCCGAGCCGCAGGCCGATGGCGTATGGTTCGTCGGGGCTTACGGCTTGGCGTACGCGCAGGACGTCGTTTTCAAGGGAGGCAAAGGTTTCCGTCCAGTTTCCCCCGCGATGAACGTTGGTGCAATAAGCGAGGTGTATGCCGTGAGCGAGGCGCATGCCTGTTTAATCCAAGGTTCTAGAGAAGTACGGCAAGAAGGCTTACTCGAAAGCGAACCCTTTTTCTAGAGCGTGAATTTCGGGCTTTGCGAAAGAAAGGTACGTGGATTTTGGTAAATCACCTTATCGATCATTTCGCGGGTCTGTCCCCGGCGTCTCAATTCAAAGGCTGCTTCGGGCACGGCAAGGGGGTTGCTTATTCCCCAGTCGCAGGCCGAATTCATCCAGATTCGTTCCGTGCCGTAGACTTCCAGCATGTCCGCCGCTCGTTGTGGCGAGCATTTTGACACCGGATACAAGGTCATGCCCACCCAGAAACCTTTGTCTCTGGGGATTGAAATGGTGTGCTCCTCCACATGGTCGATAATCACTCGCTCGGGCCGAATGCTAGGTTGGTTGAGGATGGCGTCGACGATAAGCTTGGTTCCCTTCAGTTTGTCTTCGAGGTGAGGGGTGTGAACCAAGATCAGTTCGTCCCGTTGGGCGGCGATCTCAATGTGACGCTCAAGAATTTCCAATTCGTTTTTGCTGTTCTTGTTGAGACCGATTTCGCCTACGCCGAGGCAGGTGGGGGAATCGAGAAACTCGGGCATGATCTCGAGAACGTCTTCGGCTAGCTTTATATCCTCGGACTCTTTCGGGTTCAGGCAAATCCAGCAGAAGTGGGGCAACCCGAACTTGGCGGCTCGGGCCGGTTCGTACTTCGTCAACTGGCTGAAGTAATCGAAAAACCCTTTTACGGAACTGCGGTCGAAACCTGCCCAAAAGGCCGGTTCGCAAACGGCTTCGCATCCTGCTTGGACCAGTTTTATATAGTCGTCGGTCGTCCGACTGACCATGTGAGCGTGTGGCTCTACGTAGCGCATGGGATATACAAAATTAGAGGTTAAGAGGAATGGGAACCTTCCCAGGCTCCTGCGGCACCTTTGCCTGGCGCAATGGCTATAGGTTCCTCGGTCGGGTCGCTCAGGCTGAGGAGCACTTGCTTGGCTCGCTCGGGATTGTCGGCGTCCAGACAGGTGATCGCTTTCTTCAGTTCCCGAACGCGATAATCGTCCGCTTGGCCGGCTCTTTGGGTGCGGTCTAGGAAGGCGGCGACGTCGATCAACTTGCATCGGGCGTCCATAAAGCCGAGTTCGACGAAATCGACTAGTTGTTGGTTCTCGGTATTGTTCATTCGAAAAGTAACGGAAAAACCTGTGTTTACTCTTTGTCGGGGGCAAGCCTTTTAAGGGTTATTCCTCTATTTTAGAATCCTTGGACAGTTCTTTTTTTGAGAAAATTTACAGGAAGGTGATTGTGAATGCCCCGCATATCCTTCGTCCCGATGGGCTTGGATTGTTCGGGCGCCCCTAAATTTCTTAAGAAAGCCTCAGCCTGAATGATGACCCAAAACCACGTATCCGCAGGTTGACCTCCGATGCCTGTTTCATATATTTCATTCAAACAAAAGCCGACCATCGTGTCGCTAAACCTTCCGAAGATCGTTTTGTCGATCAACGCCATGCACACCGAGCCCATATGGAAATCCTGGTTTGCCCGTCACGGGGCAAAGCTCCTCATGTTTGCCCGGCAACAGGCTCGCAATTCCGCCGATGCCGAGGATCTCTTGCAGGAAGCTTTCGTTCGGATGTGGCGCCTATACGGTCACACGGGCGAGGTTCCTCCCGGCTTGGTTTATCGGGCCATTCGCCGATTAGCCATCGACTGGGCGCGTAGCCTGGATCGTCGGGTCATCCGCGAGGACAACGTGGCCGCAGGCATGGACAAGAATGCGTGGTTCGACCGCTCCATGGAACGCAACGAACGGCGGGACGCCCTATTGGAAGCAGTTCGCCTTTTGCCGGCCGAGCAGAAGGAAGTGCTTACCCTCAAGATATGGGGCGAGCAAACCTTCGACGAAATTGCCAAGACGATGGGCATTTCGCTTAACACGGCGGCATCCCGCTATCGTTATGCCATGAGTAAGCTTAAAAAGTCGGTTCCCGAGCTGTTGTCGGAACCTTGCGGGGAGGATTTGAAGTGAACGAATTCGAAGAACTTGAAAAGGAACTTCGCTCCTTTCGCCCGGCCAAGCCGTCGAAAGCTTTCGAGGCCCGTCTAGAAAAAGCGCTGGGCGAATCGGGAAATCTTGCGGTCAGGCGCTTACCCGAATTGGAGGAGGACGCAAGCACCCGGTCGCCTGTCGAGAGAGGTAAAGTCGTTCCCTTTTTGCGTGCGTTCACCTTCCCCATTTCCGCAGTCGCCGCATTGGTCGTCCTCGCCCTATACGTCGCTTATCCCGTGTTGCAGAAAAAAACAACGCCGGCTGTACCTCCTTCAATCGCCTCCACTGAATCGCTTCCGGCGAAACCGGAGTCCGTGGGCGAGGAAGACCTCAGCCCACTTCACGGCGTTTCCGCCGCCGAGTTCGCCGCTATGTCCGAATCAGGTTGGAGTGATCCGCAGGTCAAAGAAATTCTTCTGGACGTTTCCGACGAAGGAATCATCGAGCGACCCGGCTCGAGTCCCGCTCGCCGGTACCGTTATCGCTACCTCGACGAAACCACTTGGCGAAATCCCGAAACCAATACTCTCATGCGTTCCTCCGTTCCTCGTCAGGAAGTCGTCCTCATCGGACTGGAACTTTATTGAAGCAGAGAATAGCTACTAACCTCCCAACCATCATGAAAACAGTCCCGTTCCTTCTCTCTATAGTCCTATCCTGCGGGTGGCTCTCTGCCGAGCCGGGCACCAAGGCCCAATCAAAGGTCCTCGCCGGCGTCAAAATTTCTCCCGCCAAGGCAACGTTCCTAGGCGTTTACGCGACCAAGCTTTCACCTGTGGTCAGTCGTCAACTTGGTTTGTCGGGCAACCTTTACTTGTCCGTCGAACAAGTCAGTCCCGGAAGCCCTGCGGAGAAAGCGGGATTGGAGCAGTACGACGTCCTGAAGAAGCTCGACGACCAAATACTCGTCAATCAGGAACAGCTTCTAGAGCTCGTGCGCTCACGCGAGGCAAATCAACAAGTCTCTTTAACCATCCTGCGTGGTGCCAAGGAGAAGGTCCTTAAGGCCAAGCTTGGCAGCAAGCAGGTATCGAAAGCTCAGGCTCGAGGATTTCCGATCCCGAGGATTCTTGGCAACGATTTAAGAGGTGGCGGATTTATCATCCCTGACGCCCGTGATCTCAGCGATCGCATTCGCAAGCAGATAGCCGGGCAACGGGACTTGCTTGGTCGTCGCGGCTTCCATGGGTTTGTCCCCAACCTTGATTTTTCCGATCCAAAGCTGCTCGAACAATTCGATGCCGATGGCGACGGCAAGCTCAGCCCGATGGAGCGAGACAAAGCTCGTGACGAAGGTGCCGTTCCCGAACTCGATCTCAATTTCGACATC
>JACNJI010000233.1 GCA_014382645.1 Verrucomicrobiota bacterium
TGCCGAGGAACAGGCCGAGAGCGCGAGCGCGGAAGGTGTTGGTGTTTTCATAGGCGCCGATCTTGATTGCTTTTTCCCATGCGAGGGGATCGTCCCCGGCGTCGACAAGGCCGTAATAGGCCCAAACGTCGACGGTGGTGTCGCCACCGGTGCCGGTGACGGCGCCCGTGAGGTCGGCTCCGTAGAGACCGATTTCGGAAGCGGCGTCAGCGGTAACCGAGGGAGCCGCGGTTACCTTGATCTTGGTCTGCCATGCTCCGGTCAAGCCGTTGGCGGTCGATACGATGAGAGTAACGTTGAAGGAACCTGCCGCGGTGGGAGTACCTGAAAGCTGTCCCGTGGAGCTGTTGACGGACATCCATGCAGGTGCTTGGTATATACCAAACCAGTTGGGAGAGAAACTACCCGAAATCTTGTAGTGCTTGACATTCAGACCTACGTTACCCGCCAATTTGGTCGTGGTGACTTTCGGAGCGACGGCGTTGGCGTAGGGGTCGTCTCCCATGTAGGGGTGGGAAGAGGGTAGGTTGATGCCCCATTTCTGGGCCAGATAACCTTCCACCTTCTTGCGGTTCTCCTCCAGCAGTTGTCCCTTGTATAGTATAAATTCGGCCACTTCGCAATTCGAGGTTTCGCTACCGTTACCGTGGGCGCCGAACATGATTGTTTGGGGCGCCGGATTATTGTCGTGGCTGTTTACGCCGTCCTTGCGCAGGACCCCGTCCATCCAGATCCAAGCCTTTGGCGTTACGTTCTCGTTGTTTGCCTTGCTGGGTTCGTTGGAAGCGACGAAAACGTGAAAAGCAGTGTCGCTGCCAATCCCGCCGGTATCAATCCACGTGTTGAAATGATGTCGGGATATCTGGTTGCCATGGTGCCCGAACAACCAGTTGTTGCTGGATGAAATTACTCGTTCGTTGTCACCGCCCGTGTAACGGGATACCCCGAAAGCGGTATAGCCGACCGGAAGGAGATCGCCTTCGAAGTTCTTGGTCGTGTAGGTGCGGTCGTTCGTGTACTGGACCACTTGGTGTCCGTTGGGTCCTTCCACTAGCTTGGGATCTCCCACTACGTTCGACATATGGTTGCCGGCTCCGGATGCATCGGACCAAGTGGTGATCGTCTGGGGTGCGTCGGGATCGACCACTACGTCGGTGATCTCATTGCCGTCGAGCCAAAGAGCGAGCCCGCCGTGAGAATCGTTGCGAATACCGGGAAGCTTGAAGGGCCAAGTCGCAGTGGTGGAAATGTTGGCGTAATTGCCGTCGGCGCTCTCCACGCTGTGTAGCGGGATATTAACCGAAACGTCGCTCGGGTAGGTGGTTGGCGTGAGCGTGAAGGTGTAGGTGGAGCCCGAACCGGTGAAGTCCGTAACGGCGCCGCCGGTCACGTTCAGGTCTGCCGCGGTGAACCCGGTTACCGAAGTAGCGGTGGTTTCCACCTTGAAGTTCACGGTGACGGTCTGTATGCGCTTGCCCGCGTCGTCCGCCGTGATGATCGGATTTAGTTGCGGCCAAATGTCGCCCGCATATATGTCTTCGACTTCGCTTGCGGCAAGTTCTGCGTCGTAAATGCGGAGGTCGTCGATCTTGCCGTACCACCAGCTCCCGTTGCCGCCGCTGTGGGAACCGAGAAACCACCTCACGGGCGGGCCTAAGGACTTTGTCTTGCCCGTGCCAATCCCGATCTGGATCTCGTTCTGATAAATCCTCATGGTGCCCGCTCCTCGATTGTGCGTGACTACGTAGTGGGTCCATTGCCCCCACAAGGGACCGGGGTTGTCATCGGCATTCGGAGGTTTGATATTTATGCGGTCGTACGATCCATGGCCTGAATCAAAGTACACATTATTGTTGTTCCAAGGCCAATGCAGGTTGATAACCCGACCGCTGGTACCCGCCGATTCCATAATGGAGGTAGCCTTTCCGGGAAGCTTTGCTGTGTCCCCGTTCATCCAGAAGGAGATGGAGTATGCCGTACCTGAGGCGGGTGGGTGAGCGGAGAGGGGGAGAGCCGTGCTCTTGGCGTCGTAGCTGAACGCATTGCCGAACTTACCCGTTGTCCAGGTGGCGCCGCCTATGCCCATGTGGTTTCCCTTTGCACTGGAGTCGAAGGTTTCGGAGCCCGTGCCCTCGTCGAATTTCCAGTGGGCGAGCATGTTGCTCGCACGAGTTACGGCACCCTCTATATAATTGATAGTGGAGCTCATCGCGGGGGTATCGACGTTGGCCGAATCCTTGGCCGCCCCTGCGGCTATGCTCAAGGTGGCTTGGCCGGGCCAAGAGTTGACCTTGACGTCCATGCTGTAGTTACTGGCCGAGATCTGTGTGAAGTTGGAGAGTGTGCCGCCCGTTACGGTTACGTCGGAAGCATCGAACCCGGTGACGTTTTCCGGTACGCCGGATTTGGCAAACTGGATATTGATGCTCTCTTTGATTCTCGAGGTCTCATTGAGGCCGACCAAGAGTGCCGTGGTGCCGAATAGATTCGGCGTGACCAGAAAGACGGCGCAGAAGGCGACTAAGTTGAGGAGGATGTGTTTGTGTGTGTTCTTTGTCATGACTCGTGGGCCGCTAAGCGGCGATCGGGTTCATCGTTGTTTTAAAAGGGAAGGTTCGATTGATTTAATAATACTACGGGCACGCGAGTATGTGCGAGGGTACGCGAAAGACACCCTCAAGAGGGCGTCTCTTTCAATCGTCTGACTTGAAACGTTAAGAAGTGTAAATTCTTTCAAAATTCGAACTGGTGGAAGTTCTTGTGAAGTATTGATTACCTATTATTAGCCAAAGTTTGCCAAATAATGCATGCAAATGGCAACTTTTTTTAATTCATTTCGTAAAACGTTTACTTACAGGTTCTTGTGGGATTGTTTTTTGCATTGTTTTTTGCATTGTTTTTTGCAAGTACACAAAGTTATTTTCTAATCAGCCGATTTTCGCCTTCTGTATTTATGCCTTATTGTGGCTATATATAAAGCAATAAATACCCATTAGCGCCAATTAGATTTCGAACTGAAACCGTCATGTCCCCGAGGTGTTTTTTTGTAATTTTCGTTCAAAGTTTATCAAGTAGTGAATTCAAATATTTTGTTTATCCTTGGCTATCTTCGGATTGTAACCATCAAAATCAAGGATTAATTAAGCTTTGCTTGAGGTATACGATAGACTAATGCGAGAGGAAAGTGAACTACAGTTGGGGGAAACTTCATGCGATTTAGTTTGCTTGAACCTGCTTTGCCCTACATAAAGTGATGGGTGGTAAATTAGTTTATAAAACCTAGACTACGGAGTAACACTTATGCAGGAACAAACATTCACACTATCCGCGGCCAATTCACCGGCCGCCGAACGCGCGGCCTTCATCCGCAAGACCTACACGCACTTGGCGGGGGCTTTGCTTTTGTTTGCGGGCTTGGAATACTATCTTGTAAACGCACCATTCGCACAAAAGATGGCGATGGCGATGACGAGCGGTTTCTCTTGGTTGATCGTCTTGGCCGCCTTCATGGGGGTGGGTTACGTATCGGATAGGCTGGCCAGATCGCAGTCTTCCGAGGGCATGCAGTACTTGGGTCTTGGCCTGTCCGTGGTGGCATGGGCAATAATTTTCGTACCCTTACTCTACATGGCGACGATGTATTCCGATGCGGGGCTGATTCCCACCGCGGGATTGATGACCTTGCTGCTGGTGGGAGGCTTGACCGCTACGGTGTTCATAACGAAGAAGGATTTTTCCTTTCTCCGCGGCATATTGTCGATCGGGTCCTTCGTGGCCTTGGGATTCATCGTCTGTAGCATGATCTTTGGGTTTTCTTTGGGATTGGTGTTCTCTTCCGTGATGATTATTTTTGCGGCCGTCTCGGTGCTGTATACGACCTCCAACGTCATGCACCACTTCCACCCGAGCCAGCACGTGGCTGCATCCTTGGCCTTGTTTTCGGCCGTGGCCTTGATGTTCTGGTACATTCTTCAGATGCTGATGGCTCTTACGGGCAGGGACTGATCCGTACTTGGCGAGATTTTTTTCCATGCCTTCCGGGGGTTCGATCCTCGGGAGGCTTTTTCTTTAAGCGTGACGATTGCCCCTGCGGTTTGCTATTTTACAGGCCAATTTTTTAAATCCGAAGACAGATGCACAAGCTAGTACTACTCAGACACGGCGAAAGCGAATGGAACCAAGAGAACCGATTCACCGGTTGGCACGACGTAGACCTGACCGCCAAGGGCGAGGAAGAGGGCAGGCGCTCGGGCCGATTGCTCAAGGATGAGGGCTTTGCCTTCGACGTCGTCTACACCTCGCTGCTCAAGCGTGCGATTCGCACGATGTGGTTGGCTCTGGAGGAATTGGATCAAACGTGGGTGCCCGTGCATCGCGAATGGCGTTTGAACGAGAGGCACTACGGGGCCCTCCAAGGGCTGAACAAGGCGGAGACCGCGGCCAAGCATGGCGAGGACCAAGTATTGGTCTGGCGCAGAAGCTACGACGTACCGCCTCCCGCCTTGGATCCCGACGATGAGCGGCATCCGGGTAAGGACAGGCGATACGCCAACCTACCTGCGGAGAATCTTCCCCTTTCGGAATGCCTGAAGGACACCGTGGAGCGTTTCATGCCCTTGTGGCAGGACACGATTGCTCCCGCGGTGCAAGAGGGGAAAAGCGTGCTGATCGTGGCTCACGGCAATTCGCTTCGGGCCTTGGTCAAGTATCTGGACGGAGTATCCGAGGAAGATATCGTAGGGCTGAACATTCCCACCGGTATGCCTCTCATATATGATCTGGATGCCGACCTGAAACCACTAGACCGTCGTTACTTGGGAGATCCCGAAGAAGTGGCCAAGGCGATGGAAGCCGTAGCCAATCAAGGCAAGGCCAAGTAAGTTTGCCTTTTTCCTGAAAATCCAATTGAATTAGCTGAAATGGAACCCGAAGCGCAAAAAGGAAGCAAGATTCGTCGAGAATACGACGAGCAATTCGTGGTTACTCCCGAGTACCACGCCTCTCTTCCCGACGTCCAAAACAGCGGTGCCTCCGGCATGGAGGGCGCCAACGTGCCCATTCTGCAGGTGGGCATCTCCGGGTTTCGCCTGCCGCTTCGCTACGTAGGGCCGGACGGCGAGGATCTTTGCCTGGAAACCAAGGTGACGGGGACGGTGAGCTTGGACGCCGACAAGAAGGGGATCAACATGTCCCGCATAATGCGAACCTTCTATGATTTCAAGGACGAGACCTTCTCCCCCGAAGTGCTCGGCAAAGTGCTTCGCGTCTACAAGGATCGCCTCGACTCGCGGGAAGCTCGATTGAAAACCGCCTTTTCCTACCCCATGGAACAGGAAAGCCTGCGCAGCGGGTTGCGCGGAATCCAGTACTACAATTGCTCTTTCGAGGGCCTCATTGCTTTAGCGG
>JACNJI010000440.1 GCA_014382645.1 Verrucomicrobiota bacterium
GCGAAGGCCTCGGGGTCAGGCGGGCAAGCCAGTTTTATGGCGAGGCACCCAAGGGGCGCGCAAGCGAGAGAGAATGCAGCCTTAAAAGCCAGCCCGACTGGTAGAAAGCCGAAGACAAGCGTACCGTCGTCCCACCCCCATTTGTCCTGATGAAGGACAAACATGAGCAGGAACAGTACCCAGACAAGGGTCTTTCCGGAAGAGGATTCCGTAGTGCTCACGGTTATTTCCCGATGGCGTAAAGGTGCGTCTGGGTGGCGACGTAGAGAACACCGTTAGCCACTACGGGCGAACTATATACGGGAGCTCCCATATCCACGGTCTTGACCTTCGGCTTCTTCTTCCCGTGGTCCAGAATGATCAAGTCGCCATCCTCGTTGCCAAGGAGAACTTTGCCGTCCACGACCAATGTGGATCCCCAAATCCTGCTGAAAGAATCGTGTTTCCAGTAGAGCTTGCCGGTGTTGGCGTCGAGACAATGGATGATGCCGGCATACTCTGCTATGTAAACAAGATCATCCGCTACGGATACGGTGGAAATTGTGCGGCCTACGTCGGTATACTTCCAGACGACCTTGCCTGTTGCTGCATCGATACAGGTAAGACGCCCCACCCCATCGCCATGCTCAGGATCCTGCCCAATGGCTCCGTAGACCTTACCTTCATACAAAACTGGCGTACCAATAAGTTCAGAAGGGCCGGGAGGTGTCGCGTAGGGAACCTTTTTTCCATTCTTGTCCTTGCGATAGTGAGGCTCGTTGCAATCTACTTTCCAGATGGGGTTGAAAACATCGAAGCCTTCGTCGTCCTTTTGAGGCTTAGAGGCATAGCCATAGCAGAAGCCGTCCGTCCCGCCCCAGATAAGAACATCCTTGTCCCCCGCCTTGCCATAGGTGAGGGAGGACCAAGCTGCATGCAGGGCATCTTTTCCGGCACCGGAACCGTCCTCACCAACTAGTTCACCGGTTTTCTTGTCGAGGGCAATCCAGCATGGGGATAGCGGGGCGGGAATGTTGGTGTGCGACCAATCAACGCCATTTGAGGTGGCCACGAATACGTAGTCCCCGACTATGACGGCAGATGAACTGGTGACATTGTGGGGAAAGACGCCCAGCTCATCGCGCATGTCGTACTTCCAGATTAAGTCTGCATCCAGCTCCTCCCGGAGTGGAGCAGTCTGACCTTTTGGGTTAACGTATTTGGCCTCCGTCTTGAATGGGCCTTCGTTGCCATTCTTGAGACCTTCGACGTCGAGGCAGACAACCTCGCACCTGTTGGTCACTACGTAAGCTCTGTTACCTTCTATTGCGGGAGAGGAACAGATCCCGATGTATTCCCAATCGCTGACCTTGCCCGCTCCAAGTTTCGGGATGACGAGTTGCCAGTTCAGCATACCAGTCTTTTCATCAAAGCACATGACAATGCCGCGATCGCCCTTTTTGGTTGGGTCGCGAGGGGATTCGTTGTTGGTGCCGGCATAAACTCGTCCGTCCGCCACGGTAACGTTTCCATAAGCCTGCGAGCCGAGCTTGGCGATCCACTTGATGTTTTTAGTCGTCTTCATGTCGACGACTTCATCCTCGTCCATACGCCCGGGATCGAAGTCCAGGTTTATCCCTTTTTCGAAGGAGACCATGTTGCGGGAGCCGTTGCCACCCCAAATGGGCCAATCCGCGGCAAACATCGTTTTCGCAACGAGAAGAAAAGCAAGAAGGCCAGTGGAGAAAGCTCTGGCTGAAATGGTAGTTGATAAAATCATATTGGTTGCGACCTAGTTGTTGGAGGTGACGGAAATGTTATCTATGTAAACCTTTTTTAGGCTCTGGGGCGAAAGAGCGTAGATGCCCGGCGAACCCTGCTTGTGAACATTTGCGTGGGGTGCTTCTATCGTCCAAGCCTCCGGCTCGTCGGCTCCCTTCTCCCACGCCTTTGCCCTGACCACCCCCGAACCATCGGTGGCAATATCCACACGGGTCTTCAGGTGGTACCAAGTATTGGTTTTGATGCTAAAGGGAACGGAAATCTTGAACCGATCATAATTGGAAAAAACTTCGAGCTTTTGCCAATTGCCGACCAAGGCGATGATGTAGCGTTGGTTAACTAAACCCACGGTGGACTTGATGCGTCGATTGCCATCGGTCATGACATCCGCCTCGACAGTGTAATTGCTCATGTCCTTGTGACCGACAAAGTTCATGGCTCTTTGAAAGAGTACCTTATCCAGAGTGTTGCCGGCTATTTTATTGCCGTCGCTTTCCTGAATTTGCCAACGCATCCGAGCTCCAAGCCAAGGCAGGGGAGGATAAGAAAAGGGAATGTCGTCGGAAGATGTTTGGCTTAAAACAAAAGAGTCCTCAAAGTTTTCGGCATAAGGAAGGTCCTGCAGGATACGGCCTCGAGTCACTCCGAACACTTTGCCGTCCGTCACTCTCAAGGCTCCAGCCGAAAGCTTGGCATCGGAAGCTGCCACAAGAAGACCGTCGTTGGAAATTTCCGCATCTACCTTCACCTTCACTTTCGCTGTTGGCGGAATCCACTTTTCCCAAGTGAGACCCTCCGATAATTCGGCGATGCGGCGGCCAGTTTTGTCGAGGGAAAAGACCTTGAATTTTTGCGAGGTCCCCGACTTTACGGCGAATTCCGCAGGAACGACCTGTAAGGCAACGGGATCGCCCGTGCCCTTTGCCTGAGCAACGGCTGTTGCCGAAAAATCAGGTGCCGGCGTCTTGGACCCAAAGCAATAAAGACGCTTCTTCGACTGAACGAAAAGGCGACCGTGTGATGCCGACGGCGCCGCAAGGCATGCGCCATCGAGCTGAACCTCATCGAGAATTTCACCGGAATCGCCCTTGTCCTTAACTACGAAGCATTTCCCGTCGAACATCGGGACGTAGAGTTTTCCGTCAGCCCATAAGGGGGACGCATGTACTTGATCGGGGGATAGCTTAATGCGCCAAATAATGTCACCGGTCGTAGCATTGAGACAGAGCAGTACTCCGGTTTTGCTCGTCGAGTAAATGCGGTTCTCTCTATAGACTGGCGTACTGGTAAAAGCCTCCAGCTCATTGTTGCGCCATTTTTCGTCTTCCTTGCCAAGAACCAAGGCCGGTTCGCCTGGCCCAGGAAGTTCAGCCGGTTTCTTAATGGCCACCATGCGGCCGATCTCGGTGGCATCTAGGTTTTCCTTACCGTGGATCGCAATCACTGTGTCCTCATGCAAGACGACGCCGGAGTTGACTCCGCCGTGGGACATTTGAAAACGCCAGAGCGGTTGGCCGGTGCGGGCGTCGATGCAAACCACGTTCCCGCAACCTGTGCCGCTGTAAAATACCCGGCGACCGTCCGCAAGGTCTTCGAAAATAAGTGGGGCAAAAGAGCTGTCTTTTGGTGTGATGCCAGGTGTGGAAAACCAGACCAAGTCGCCCGTATGCTTGTCAAAGGCATAGAACCTGTCTCGCGCGGGACCGTTGCTACCCCAGTTCGCAGTAATGGCATGGATTATCACTAAATCGCCGTCCACGGAGGGTCCGCCAGTGCGTCCGTTGGGAAAAGTAAGCCGAGAAAACTCTTCCATCAAGGATCGCTCCCAAAGAGACTTTCCATTCTTATCGAATCCAAGAAGTAAGCCGGTGCTAGTTTGGAAATAAACATTGCCCGTCTCACCATCTACACACGCTGCGCCCACGCCATAACGATTGTAAACGATATCGCTTAGAAAGTCGCTGTAGCGGCGTTCCCACAAAACCTTGCCGGTTAAGGCATCCATGCAAACCAAGGCTTCTTGCAAATCGCCCGTCAGGCCATAGTAACCAAAATGGTATATTCGCCCCCCCGCAGCAACAGGTACTCCGCCACCCTGAATTTCATGGGTCCAGAGGAGTGAGGAATCGTTCAAGTCGAGCGCATCTGGCAAACCCGTCTGCCGGGAAACGCCGGAGCCAAGGGGTCCACGCCAATAAAGCCAATCGGAGTTTACGATCGATGCTTCGGCCGGAGTTGGAGGCTTGGCAACCACGGTAGTCGGTCCGCCAGTTTCTTTCTCCCCAGAAGTAACGCATCCTGAGTTGGCTCCAATCAAAAACAAGATCAAACAAGTCGCAGGGAAAAGTTTGAGGGTAGATTTAAAGTGCATCGTCATAATGATCAAATATCCTTCAGGGTCGAGTTTGTCCAAAAAACTTTGAGAATGATTTTCGGGTTGAATTTCAAAAGAGAACTCAATTAGTACCTGTACGTACTTTCTTGTCAAACCTTGTCACGCATGAAAAGAAAAAAAATATGCGAGGTCTCCGACCTTCCCGTCGACCATCCCTCGCGTCGTCGACTGCCACCGCTCTTGCGCGAGTGTTGGATGCGTTTGAACTACACCCTAATGCGCCGCCTCGCGGACCTTAACTTGAGTCCGGATCAATACATCGCCTTGCGTTGGCTTACTGAATCCATCGAAAAGGGCGAGCGTGGCCTCTCGCAAAAAAATCTCTGCGAGCTCATGGCAAGTGACCCGAATACCATCGCAGCAATTATGCGACGGATGGAAAAGGCTTCGCTCATCCAAAGAACAAAAGACCCCGACGATGGGCGGAAGCTGGTTGTATCCCCAACTCCTCAAGGAGTCCTGCTCTATGCCAAGGCATCGGTTCGCGCCAAGGCGTTGGAAAAGGAAGCGTTGAATGGACTCTCGCCCGAAGATAAAGCTATCTTTCTCGATGGCCTAAACCGTCTCGCCAATTCATGTCGGCAAACTTATCAAGACTTAAATTCCCGTCGCGAAAGGTCCGTACCGAAACTTCTCTCGTAAAAAATCGCCTCGGATGAACTAGAAAACGCTCGCATCAAATCGAGACAACTCTAAAAGAAAAGACTTCTTAACTACCCAGAGCCTAAAATTTCCCCAGTACGGCCAAGATGACCCGAGCCAAGTAAACTTTTGAAAATCAACCCATGACCAGCCACGAGAATATTATGAAATCGCTCAAAAAAGACACCTCGAATAATACTAAGGCACCGCGACTTTTGAACCTTGCGGGCCTCATTAAATCCCTGCTTTCCGTCCTAGCCTTATTTGGCGCGACAGCGACAGTAGATGCTCTAGACGTGAACAAAGGTGAGCATATCGTGCTCTTGGGGAACACCTTGGCCGAGCGCATGCAGCATCATGGCTGGCTCGAAACCTACGCCCAACTGGCCATGCCCGAAAAGGAATTGGTCTTTCGCAATCACGGTTTCTCCGGGGACAAGGTGGACAAACGTCCGCGCAATCGCGGATTCATAGATCCACACACTTACCTCACCATCTCCAAAGCAGACATTATATTCTCTTTCTTCGGGGCCAACGAGGCCTGGGACAAGAACCCCGATGGCTACAAGGGCATCCTATCCAAGTGGATCGATGAGACG
>JACNJI010000320.1 GCA_014382645.1 Verrucomicrobiota bacterium
GATATTTCGGGCGTTATCCCCCAAGGCTGTCATTGCGAGCCACAACGTGGCGCGGCAATCCAGCGAAACCGTAATGCGGGATGCCCAAGCGATGCGTCTCCCCTTTACGGTGTGGAGTGGCGGGGGCGGATGCGGGATGCCGGGGCGTGATGGTTCGCGGTCGCTGGATTGCCACGTCGCTGCGCTCCTCGCAATGACAACGCGGGAAGTGGGGCGGGCGTGGTTGGTTATTCTCGATATTTCGGGCGTTATCCCCCAAGGCTGTCATTGCGAGCCACAACGTGGCGCGGTAATCCAGCGAAACCGTCATGCGGGATGTATGGGCGATGCGTCCCCAACATGGTCCTTGCAAGGAAGGTCTGTTGGAGAATAAGGAGGTTCGAGCGGGCTGGATTTCCTGTATTCATCCACCTTGGCTTATGCCAAGTTTACAGGGTGAATGTCAGCCCTTTTTTCTGCCACTATGGGATGCTGCTGAACCTTGATTGGGAGTTAGAACCAACCTAGAAGAATTTCTACTTACCGTCTTTTGACGATGCTTTTTTCTCACCCTTCATCAATTCAATGAACGAGCGAATAGCGGGTGTGAGGAGTTTGTTTTTCTTGTGAATTATGGCTAGGGGTCGTAAGAATTTACCACCGTTTAGCTTACATGAAACCAGTTGATTCTGGCCAACTTCATTGCGGATGGTGCTGGCGGGAAGGATTGCGCAACCGGCGTTGATCTCGATTGCGCGCTTCACCGTCTCTACATTGTCGAATTCCATTACAAGGCCTATGGTGACATTGGCTTTTCTCAGTATTTCATCGGTTGCCTTACGAGTCGGTATGTCACGCTCGAAAGCGATGAAGTCGAGACCTTGAAGGTCCGAAAGCTTTACACTTTTCTTCTTTGCCAAGGGATGCTCGCGGTGCGTGGCTAGTACCAGTTCGTCCTCGGCGAAGGGGATAACCTGCAGTTCCTTGTGTTTATTGGGGAAGGCTACCAGTCCGAGGTCCACTGAACCGTGGAGCACATCTTCGTAGACGAGATTGGCTCTCCGATACTCGACTCTCACATTGACCGAAGGGTACTCCTTCATAAAACCTTTGAGGTAGGGGGGGAGTCCGTGGAGTCCGATACTGTTGACAGTGGCGAGCTGAATGGTTCCGCTCACGATGTTGCGCATTTCCTGTAATTCGCAGTTGAGCTTTTCATACAATCCTAGAATTTCACTGAAAGTAGTATAAAGCTTAGCCCCTTGAGGGGTAAGGCGAAACTTCTTTTGGTTGCGATCGATGATCATCATGTCATAATGAATTTCCATCGCCTTGAGTTGCTGGCTGACCGCTGATTGAGTCACTCCGTTCAAGCGGGCGGCTTTGGAAAAGCTTTTCGTTTCGACCAAGTCGCAGAAAGTCTTGAAATTCTGAATTTGCATTGGGACACATAAATTAATTATTCTAATCTAAAGCAACTACATATTTGTTCTTCTTATAGGTTTCTCATCATGATAAATTCAGAAGTTTTCCTAAACAATTTGATCGAGGTTAAAACGCGCATTGCCACAGCCTGTGATGCAAGTGGTCGTTCTACTGAAGAGGTTGCCTTGTTGCCAGTCACGAAAACATGGCCCACGGAGGCAGCCCGAATGGCGTTTTCCGCGGGTTTTTGTTCAGTTGGTGAAAATCGTGTTATGGAAGCCTTGGAAAAGATGGAAGAGGTGAGTGAAGCAGGGCATTGGGAACTGATTGGCCATCTGCAGTCGAATAAGGCGAAATTCATTCCAGGCAATTTTGTCCGCGTTCAAGCAGTCGACTCGGAGAAACTTTTGCGATGTTTGGATGCCGCCGCCGCAAACTCGAACTGTCTTTTGCGGGTATTGCTTCAGGTTAATGCGGGTAAAGATCCCGCAAAATTTGGCGTTTTGCCTGAAGAAACGGATGGCTTTCTGGAAGCGGCGCTTTCCTGCCCTAATTTGAAGGTCGAAGGTTTCATGACCATCGCTCCCTTTGCCCCCGAGGATCCATCCGTTGCTCGGAGTTGCTTCGAATCCCTTCGTGAATTGCGGGATCGCTTGGTGGGATCGTTTGAAGTCGAGTTGCCCGAGTTGTCGATGGGAATGTCGGGTGACATGGAAGAAGCCATTCGAGCGGGGAGCACCTTGGTCAGAGTCGGTTCCGCCTTGTTTGGCGACCGCATGCAAAGAAATCCCTCGATATGAAAGCTTGCCCCGGCCACCTGAGTGGCGCGACTCTGTGCAAGTGACTGAAAATCCTTTGTCTCCTGATAGGGCGAAAGCTCTGCTCGGTCTTCTCGATGATGACTCGCCCTTCGTGAAGAAGGCTTTGCTTGAGGAATTGAAGCGTCTGTCCGGTTCCGCTGAGATTTTGTTGAGAGATACAGCACAGGGATTGGATGCGAGTCTGGCCGGGCGGGCTACTAAACTTCTTTATGAATTAGGTTGGGCGGATGGAGTACAGGCTTTTTTGGAGTTTATTCGTTCTCTTAAATATGAACTAGAAACAGGCTGGTTTTTACTGGATCGTACGGTTTCTCCGACCTGTGACATAGCTGCCTGTCACTTGTTTTTGGACGAAATGGCTGAGCGTTGTCGAGAATTGATGACGCCGCCGACTTCGGCAAGAGAGCAATGCCGGATTATGAATCGAGTGTTTTTTCATGAATATGGTTTCAGGGGGGCGACAAAGGATTTCAGTGACCCCGACAACAGCTTTATTCATAAGGTCGTGGAACGTCGTCGAGGTTTACCTATAACGCTTTCCGTCATTTATTTACTGGTGGCCCGACGCATTGGCTTTGAACTAGAACCGATCGGGCTTCCGGGACGCTTCATGGTCGGTTGCTTTACGGAAGAACCTCCCTTTTACATCGACGCATGGGCCGGAGGTCGTTTCCGAGAGGCGCATGAACTGGAAGCTTTCTTGGGCGACTCGTCTTCGGGGCAGTCGGGCTCCTATTTGCTGCCCGTGACGGTAGCTGAAACGCTAAGTCGGGGTTGTCGCAATTTGGCCATGCATTATCGCCAAGCGGGAAATATGGATTTGGCAGGGCTCTTTCTTCGGTTCGTCTCTGAATTTGATGGTGCCCTGCGCCGTGAGGCGAATGCCTGAGGAAATCTTAAGACCTGAGGATTTGACGGGCATATCCTCAGAGGGAATGTCTCTTGCCGTTCTCGGTTTTCCGATCGGGCATTCCATTAGTCCCGAAATCCATAATGCAGCTTTGGTCGAAATGGCTAAGTCGGATCCCCGCTTTTCGAAATGGAGTTATCGGCGCATAGAAGTCGAAGCCGAGCGTTTGTCGGAGGTGTTGCCGATCTTGCTAAAGACAGGATTTCGCGGACTAAACCTCACGATTCCTCACAAGGTTCAAGCTCTGGACTTAGTGGTGGAACTGAGTGCCGAGGCGAAAGCCATAGGTGCCGTCAATACCTTGCTGGCCAGTGACGACGGATGGCGAGGTTTCAATACGGACGGTTATGGTTTGGAACAAGCCCTGCGGGAGGAGTTGGAGGTCGACCTAGAGGGGGCCCAAGTGATTCTTCTCGGTGCCGGCGGAGCTGCTCGAGCGGCGGCGGCTCAATGCCTCCTTCGAGGTTGTCGCAAGCTTTGGATCGGTAATCGTTCGTCTAACCGACTGGCCGAGTTGCTAGCCGCTTTGCCCAAAGTGGGCGATGAAGTCGCCAGTGTGAAAGCTTTCGCTTTTGACGAAGCATCGTCGGTATTTGCCGATCAAAGTGAACTCGTCGTCATCAACGCGACCTCTCTCGGATTGAGGCCCGAAGACCCTTCACCCATCGACCTCTCCGCGTTGCCGATGGGAGTGAAGGTTTACGACATGGTCTACAATCCCGCGGAGACCGCCTTGCTCAGGCAGGCGCGAGATCTCGGCTTGCGAGCGACCAACGGCTTATCCATGCTAGTTCACCAAGCGGCTCGCTCCCTCGCTATTTGGACTGGAACGGATGTTCCCGTAGGCGCAATGTTTGAGGCCGCTCGAAAAAAACTCTCTTAAAATGAATTTCATGTTATCGGCCTTTGTCCAAGAACACCCGACTTTTTCCGGCATTTGGGCCTTTATCCTAGGAAGCGTCTTCGGCAGTTTCCTGAATGTTTGTGCCTACCGTATTCCCCGTGATGAATCAATGTGGAGACCCGGCTCGAGATGCACTTCTTGCAGCACTCCGATTCCCTGGCGGCTTAATGTCCCCATTTTTTCATGGCTATTATTGCGAGGGAAGGCAGCTTGCTGCGCCACCAGAATTTCATCGCGATATTGGATCGTGGAAGCATTGACCGGTGCGGCTTTTGCATGGGCGGTTCTAACTTTCGGTGGCGGTGCTTATCCGGAGAAAGCTCTCATTGCCTCTGTTTTTGCCTGTTTGCTAATAGGCGCAGCCTTGACCGATCTTGAAAGTTTTATCATTCCCGATCGTTTCAGTATTGGCGGAGCCTTGATTGGGTTGGCCTTAGCATTTTTCTTTCCCGCGATGCGATTGGGTGTAGAAGTTGGAGGCAAGTTAGAGCATTTTCAATCCGGTTTGGATGCACTGGTCGGGATGCTAGTGGGTTCGGCCTCTCTTTATTGGATTGGTCTTCTTGCCGAAAAAGCTATGGGAAAAGAGGCCTTGGGGGAAGGCGACGTCAAGTTGCTGGGATGCATCGGGGCATTCTGCGGTTGGCAAGGCGCCTTGTTCACAATCTTCGGAGGTGCCTTAATCGGTACGATTATGCTATTGCCCGTGGCCTTGATTCAAGGAAAGGCCAAGCCCGAAGGGGATGAATCAGGCGAGCAGAGAGCTAAGGTCGGATGGGGCGTCGAAGTACCCTTTGGCCCTTTTCTTGCAACTGCGGCGTTGATTTATCACTTTGGACTTTTCTCATTGGTTGATCCGTGGTTCGAGAACTTTCGGATTATTCTTGCGTCAGATGTTACTCGGTTTTCATTTTGACGTTGAGTTCTTCAGACTGAAAAGACATCGATAGTCACCCTTTTCGTTTTACTAAAGAGCCATATAGACTGCCTTTCGATGAAGAAAATTCTGACCGCTAACCGCAGCGAAATAGCTGTGCGTGTTTTTCGCAGCGCAACCGAACTGAACTTTCGTACAGTTGCCATCTACGCCGAAGAGGATCGTTTTGGCGTTCATCGCTTCAAAGCCGACGAAGCTTACCTCGTAGGGAAAGGGAAGGGACCCGTAGCCGCCTATCTAGATATTGAGGGGATTGTTTCGATTGCCAAGGAGAAGGGAGTCGGCCTCATCCATCCCGGCTATGGATTTCTTTCCGAAAATTCTCTCTGCGCTCACGCTTGCGCCGAGGCGGGTCCTACCTCTGTCGGACCGCGGCCCCAACGATTGCGGTAGGTGGGCGCCAAGTGCGCTGGCCTC
>JACNJI010000442.1 GCA_014382645.1 Verrucomicrobiota bacterium
TGAGGGACTTGGGTTACGATAACGCCAACGTCCGAATTGGCAACGGTCACGAGGGGTGGAACGAGAAGAGCCCCTTTGACGCCATTATCGTTACAACTGCCTCGCCAGCAGTGCCTGAATCATTATTGAATCAGTTGAAAGTCGGGGGGGTGCATGATCATTCCCGTGGGCTAGACGAGGCAACGTCTAGTGATTATTCGTCGCACGACAAATGGCCACGAACAAGAAAACTCTCTGCTCGTCGCCTTTGTTCCGATGACGGGGGAACCCCAAACACAAAAGGGGAAACCCGACTAGCTGGCGAAAGGCTAGCTACCAGCTCTTGAGCAGTTCGTCCCAGTACTTGTTCAAGTTGTCGGCATCGGAGAAAGACTTCTTTACGGAAGCATCATCCGAGACAGGATCGTGGTAAAAGAAAGTGATGGTTTTCTCCGCTTCGTTTTTCTTAAAAAGATAAACTTGGCTTTTATTCACGCATATCGGATGTCCTTTTTCATCCACTCCTGCCTTGATAACCTTCAGCTTGGCCTCGGTCTTATCCCAAATTGCCCCCACGAAGAGAGCTGCGGAAAGCATTAAAATAATTCCAATAAGTGTCCTGTTGGATTTTGTCATGTCTAATTCTTCTCCTTGGTTGATTGCTTGTCGCCAGAATGTATGATTGAACAAAACGAAGATTCTCCTCTTGGCAAAGTTATTTCGTCAGAAAGGGAATTTTCCGAAAAGACACCATACAAAAGGCGAGGGTCTTGACTATCTTAAGCGAACAGCCTTTGGTGGAGCTTGATCATCTCAGCAGACAGATTGCCACTGTACTTGAATATAGAAAAACTCCATTGCCCTCATGAACACGGAAATCATCGCCTCCATCCTTGTTTTCACATCTGCACTCTCAGTCTCTGGTCAAAATCGCATAGGCCTTTACGAATTGGCCGTCATACAACGCAAAGCCGACAACCGATGCAAGACGGGCGACTACGAAACCGCATTGAAGGGTTACCAATACATACTCGCCAACAGGCTCCCTATTCAGGGAAATCGCCACCAAGATATTGGCGTAGTCTACAACAATATGGGCGTGGCTCATTATTTTTCAGGAGAAAACCAAAAGGCAAAAGATGCTTTTGAGTCCGCCTTGAAAATAATTCTGACCAAAGGACCTCACCATCCCGACGTCGCCACCATCCGATGCAGCCTCGCCTGTGTACTTGATGCCGAAAGCAAATATGACGAAGCCTCGGAACTCTACGAGCAAGCGTTGCAGGTGAAATTGCGAACTTTCGGAGAAGCGCATCCCGATGTCGCTGACTGTCAGGAAGGCATGGCTCTGGTTAAAGAAGCCATGGGGGAAAGAGACGAGGCGATTGATCTGCTCGAAAAAGCCTTGGCTAGTAGAAAAAAACGTTTTGGTGAAAACCACACCGACGTCGGTGCATGCTATGCGGGACTAGCGCTTGTATACCTCAACAAGGACAATTTCGAAAAGGCCGGGACGTTCGACGAAAAAGCCAAATCGATCTTCAGTCAGACCAAAGGCAGGTACCCGCCAAACCTAAACCCTATTTCTCGTCTGCGACCGAAGCCCCCTGAAATGCTGCGAGCTCGAAGCAAGTCTCTCCGCAACCCCTAACCATTTAGCAAGACATTGAGAAATGCTCCAAGCAAACAAGGGGAATAATTCGGCCTTTCGACAAGAAAGTCGTTTAAGTGGTCAAGTTAAACCACATTCCCAAAAGAGTGTATTGCCGGAGTTGAACGTTAAACCATTCACGTTGAGTAAAGTCTCCCGACTCCTCACTTGGACAGACTCCGAACGGGAACTGAAATTATGGTCCGGGAACACCTTTAAAGGCTCCCCTACCCCCAAAACCTTCATCACACACTTGAATCGCGGAAACCTGCACCCATTCGCAGGAATTTCTCAATATGGAAATTTCGTAGCCTACGGCGAATTAGTCGGAGTAAAAGGCGGTGAAGGAATCATTTGCCGAGTAATCGTCGAGCCTAAACTCCGAGGGCAAGCTTACGGCCGATCATTTTGCTCGAAACTTTTGCGCATCGCATTCGATGAACTCAGTTACACTCACCTTACACTCAACGCCTTTCACTTCAATACACCTGCAATCCGTTGCTACAAGGCGCTAGGCTTTCGACAAATAGCATTTCGCCCAAAGGCTCGGCGCTTTCAAAATGAGGATTGGGATTTAGTGATTCTGCGGAAGGAACGCCCACTTTTCGACTAACGCGAACCATTGTTTTCACTTGGCCAACAAAGTCAGCGGGGGTCTCCTCCTATTTAATCGTTCCAACGAAGAAGATGACGCTCCTCGGATGCTCGTAGCCCATCCCGGTGGACCGTTCTTTCAAAGACGTGATGAGGGGTGGTGGAGCATACCGAAGGGGGAACCCGAGGAAAACGAAGAAATCTTCGCCGCCGCACTCCGCGAGTTTCGGGAAGAAACGGGAAAAGAAGCCGAAGGGCCATTTATTAATCTGGGCTCAATTCAGCAAAAGAATGGTAAGCAAGTGTATGCTTGGGCCTTTGAGGGAAACTGGAAAGACGGGAGCATCCCTAAATGCAATGTAATCTCCCTTGAATACCCGAAAGGTACCGGCCACATGTGGACCTTTCCCGAAATCGACAGGGCCGAAATGCTTTCTCCTGAAGACGCAAAACGAAAATTAAAGGAAGAGCAAAGACCCTTTGTCGACCGTCTTATGAAATTACTCAGAACAACAACTACGGAAGAGTAAAGGTTGCGACATCCCTTAGTTTTCTGCAGAATGAAAGTTATATGAAACTCGAGACTTCCACACACAGCCGACCACATAAGGGGTTAGCCTTTTACCTTGGTGCGGCAACCGTTATTCTAGCTATCGGTTGGTCAAGATATCTGCCTATTGAAAACTCTGTCTTGCACAATTTCTCGCCCGTATTGGCATTGTTCTTTTGCGGAGCAGTTTACTTGCGAGGGTCCATCGGTTGGTTGATTCCCGCCGTTGCCGTTATCGGATCGGACCTTGCCCTGAATTCCACCTACGGGGAAAGTCTCTTCGCACCCTTCATGCTCGCGACTTACGCCTCGTACGGTTTGGCCGTTTTCGCAGGCACTTATATTGCCAAACGCAAATCATGGACGACTTTGTTGGGAGGAGTTGCGGGATGCTCCCTTCTCTTTTACGCCGTCACTTGCTCTTGCGCCTGGCTCTACAACCCCGTTTACCCCAAATCCATCGTAGGTCTTTGGCAGGCTTTGACCCTAGGTGAACCAGGGTATCCGCCTGCATACTTGTTTCTCCGCAATTCATTGCTGAGCGACTTACTTTTCACCGGGGCTTTCGCCACTGTTTGCGAGTGGGCATTGGCCAAGCAAGCACAAGGCGACAAAACGGAAGAAATAGCATCGGCGGAAGCGACCTCCTCTTGAAAAAAAACTGCCGCCGTCAATTCGAACCCGGCACACTCCGTTGGCGAACGGCTTCAAAAAGACACACGCCCGTCGCGACGGAAACATTCAAGCAATCCACACTCCCCTGCATGGGAATATTGGCTAGGTCGTCACAACAGTCAGCGGTAAGCCTTCGTATCCCGCCACCTTCCGCTCCAACAACAAGAGCGAGAGGTCCCTTCAAGTCTAGGTCGAAAAGGGTAGACCGGGCTTGATCAGAAGTTCCGACCAAACGAATCCCAAGTTCCGTCAAAGCTCGCAGAAAACGAGAAAGGTTTCGTAGACGGGCAATGGGGAGCGATTCGGCAGCTCCAGCAGCTACGTGACGGACGACCTCGGTAATACCGACGGAACGCCCGGAAGGAATCGCGACAAGATCTACCCCCGCGCATTCGGCGGAACGTAAACAAGCGCCTAGATTGCGAGGGTCCTGAACCTGATCCAGAATCAAAAGGAAAGCATCATCCCCCAGCTTCTCCACCAACTCCAACGCGTCATCCTCATCCAGGGTCGAAATTACGGAATGCAGGTCGGCATGAGTTCGGCGAGCAACATGCTTTCCACCTCCACGTTTTCTGCTCACTTCAAGTTACCTTTCTGCAACTATGCAGAATTTCAGTTATGGAAGTCCGGACCTTGAACGGTCGCCTTCACGTACCCCGCCCTGATGCAAAAGTCACCAAAGCGTTCGCCTGACTCGCGTTCGGCAGAATAGCGTCTCAGAACGGCGGTAAGCTCTTCGATGATTTCGTCATTGGTCAAGGCCGGTTTGTAAAGTTTGTTGAGACGACCTCCGTCAAAACCTGCTCCAAGATAAACATTGTATTTGCCGGGTGACTTGCCGACAAGACCGATTTCCCCAAGGTAAGGTCGACCGCAACCATTTGGACAACCTGTAGCACGTATGGCGATGGATTCCTCACGAATACCCAACTCGTCAATAACCTTTTCGAGTTCGTCGACAAGGCTTGGGAGGTAACGCTCGCCCTCGGCCAATGCGAGACCGCAGGTGGGCAGAGCAGTGCATGCAATGGAGTTGAGCCTAAGCCCCGACAGTTTGGCCGGATCGGACAGTCCATGATCGGCCAGAATGGCTTCCACTTCCGCCTTATTTTCATCATCCACCCGCGCCACGATTAGGTTTTGGTTGGGAGACAATCGAAAATCACCACTGTGGATCTTGGCAATGTCACGGATTGCGGATTTGGCGTTCACTCCGTCGGCATCTCGTAGACGTCCACCCTCGACGAAAAGGCAGCAATGCCATTTACCTTCATGGTCTTGGGTCCAACCGTATCGATCGGTCGTGGCATCAAAAGAGACTTCCCGTGAAGGCTCGAGCACCCGACCCAGACGGTGGTTCAATTCTTCCTGAAACCATTCGATCCCTCTATCTTCAATGGTGTACTTGAGTCGAGCGTGGCGACGATCGGAACGATCGCCATAGTCGCGCTGGATTTTCACGATTTCCTCGGCCAATTGAAGCACTTGGTCGGGAGTGCAAAAACCAATGGCATCGGCAATTCGAGGGTATGTGGCATCCTTCCCGTGAGTCATTCCGAGACCACCACCGACAAGTACGTTGTAACCTACAATCTCTCCATCCTCGACAATCGCAACGAAGCCCAAATCGTTTGAAAACACATCAACGTCGTTGCGCGGAGGAACAGCGACGGCAATTTTGAATTTCCGGGGAAGATAGGTCTTGCCGTAGATGGGTTCCACTTCCTCGCCTTGGTTAATAACCTTGCGTTCACCATCAAGCCAGATTTCAGCATAGGAAGTCGTCTGAGGTGAAAGATGTTCGCTAATGGCCTTGGAGAGTTTCAAGGTTTCGGCATGTGCTTTAGATTCGAAAGGAGTAGGCGTGCACATCACGTTGCGATTTACGTCGCCACAAGCTGCGAGTATATCAAGCAGGGTATCGTTTATCTCCT
>JACNJI010000259.1 GCA_014382645.1 Verrucomicrobiota bacterium
GCGACGCGGGGGCGGGGGTTGCATCGGGGGCAAGGGTGAGGGGGGATTCGGTGAGAGAGGTGATGCAGGTGCTCCAACGACAGCCGGTTCGGCTACTGCAGTAGCATGGGAAACAATCGCATCCGAGGAATCATTTGGTTGTTCAGGATCCGTTGAACCATTATCGCACCCCCACAGAAGCAGAACTGGAAGTAAAACGATGAAGTACTTATTTTTCACAATACCAACATTCTGAACAAGCTTACCCTCAATGCAAGTGCCTTTACTCTAAGGTATCCTGACAGGCAATCCCCTTTTGGCTCAGGCGAATGCCTTGACGAAAGTGCACTTGCTCGGCATGAAAGGTTTTCTTCTATGTTGTTTTCACCTGCAAGTTTAGTTGCGATAAATTGCGCCATTTTTTCAGGCATTGCTATTGGTTCGATTCTTAATGAAGGAAATGATGTTTTATGGACTGTCGTTTTATCTATCCTAGGGGCTTTGGTGAATGTTTTCGTTTGGCGGCATATCAGTAAGAAGGATTTAACGAATCCTGAAACGATGGAAATTCAAAGCTCTACCGAACGAGAACGGTTGATGGAAGAGTTGAGCGAAGAAGCCGAACGGCGGCGCGAACTTGATCGCATCGAGCGGAATTGACGGCTCTACCAAATATGAGTTCATACAGGACAGGTCCGCTCGCCACCGACAAGATGCCACCTGGCATCCCGTATATAATTGGGAATGAGGCAGCTGAGCGATTTTCCTTCTACGGGATGCGGAGTGTTCTCTTAGCCTATATGACCGTTTATCTCGCGAACCCTGACGGAACGATGGCTATTCTTCCGGAAAAGGAAGCCGCAGTTTGGGTTCATTTCTTCGTCGGTTCAGCCTATTTCTTCCCAATTATAGGCGGAATTCTGTCAGATGCTTTTTTCGGAAAGTATCGTATCATCATTTCTCTTTCGATGACTTATTGTCTGGGCCATCTTTGCCTAGCCTGTATGGGGGTAATGGGAAACACTCGAGAATGGCTCTTTGTAGGCTTGCTCCTAATCGCGATTGGTTCTGGAGGAATCAAACCTTGCGTGTCGGCACACGTCGGTGACCAATTTGGAAAGAAAAACGGTCGGTTACTGAGTCGTGTCTTCGGCTGGTTTTACTTTTCCATCAATTTCGGGGCGTTTGCATCCGGTCTGCTTACCCCTTTTCTTCTGGAGGGGCGCAATGTCGCCGGGACGATTGGCGGACGAGTTTATCCATGGGTCGAGTTTCTTGTAGGGGAAAAGGCTCAAGAGGAAATAATATTTGGTCCTCATTACGCCTTTGGTTTACCGGGGGTGCTCATGGCGTTGGCCACTTTCGTTTTCTGGTTGGGCCGAAATCGTTTTGCTCATGTGCCTCCGATGGGAGCAACTTATTTCCGTCAGGTTTTCTCGGGAGAAAGTCTGAAGTTAGTCGGCCGATTATCTATAATCTTCTCTTTCTTTATTATATTTTGGTCGTTATTCGACCAGTTGGGCACCTCGTGGCAAATTCAAGCTCGAAGCCTAGACCGCATTATTCCGGATTGGATTCCGGTTCTTGGAGGTTACGAATTATTGGCCGCTCAAGTTGCGGCAGTCTTTAATCCGCTCTTTATCCTCTTACTGATCCCGGTATTCAATTATTGGATATACCCCTTGATTGAACGGGTTTATCCCCTTAACCCTTTGCGTAAAATCAGCATCGGTCTCTTTGTCATGACTTTCGCCTTTTCCATTGTAGCCTTGGTACAAGTTGCGGTTGATAATGGAGCAACTCCTCACATGGGGTGGCAGGTTTTAGCCTGTTTGCTGCTTACCTCGGCAGAGGTTATGATATCAATAACCGGTTTGGAGTTTTCCTACACTCAAGCACCCAAGGCAATGAAGTCCTTCGTCCTTTCATTGTTTCTCCTTACAGTATCCTTCGGGAATTTTTTCACCTCGGGGGTAAAGTATTTCATTCTAAATGAAGACGGTTCCTCCAAATTGCCGGGGGCTTCCGAGTTTTGGTTCTGGACAGGATTGGTGGGCCTTGCTGCAGTTCTTTTTGTCTTTGTTTCCAAATCCTACAAGTCCAAGACTTACCTTCAGGAGGAGGAGGTCGACCCAGTCGACGCCTAGGTGGTCCGAAGAGACAAATCCCTCACATAACCGCAACGAGGAAGTTTTTGTATGGAGGAGAGAATTTGTCGCTTGATAAAAGACAATTCCTGTCGCACAGCTTCTCCAGAAGCATGAATCATTAGCACCCCGTCGTCCGTAAGCCTATCGGGGGCACACTTGCCTGCAAAGGCACGGCCAACTACCTTGGTCCAATTCGCTGCGATTTCTCCTTCAGCCGTTTCCTCTTTCCCCAGTTTCATCTTCTCGAAGGCGACATCCAGTATATCGTCCATGGACCGGGGTTCTCTTCCTTTGAATTGCTCTAGAAACGGGGAATGCGGAAGGGTACGGAACACCCGGACCAGATCTTCCGTAGATTCTACTTCTACTTTTCTGCGTTTCTTTGCAGTCATCACATTAACTTCCCTAACTCAATTGAGTCGCTATGCCAAAGAAAAAATATTACTGAACTTTCTTCGAAAGATCGATAAGGCTTGCCCGTAGGCAAAGGTAAGGCAAAAAAGCCATCTTTCTTACCTCCTTCTATATTTCAGAAAAAAATTATTATGATCGTTGAACCTAAAATTCGAGGATTCGTTTGCATCACAGCCCATCCGACTGGTTGCTTTGCCAATATTGCTGAGCAAATTGCATACGCCAAGGAGCACTCTTTGCCTGCCGGGGCAGGACCCAAGCGAGTTCTTGTCGTCGGAGCATCCACCGGGTACGGTCTGTCATCTAGGGTGGCAGCCGCGTTTTCGTGTTCCGCCGATACTCTCGGCGTTTATTTCGAGAGAGAAGCTGCCAACGGACGGACGGGGACAGCCGGCCATTACAATTCACATGCCTTTTGCGCAGCTGCCGAGAAGGCCGGCTTAAAAGCGATCGACGTTAATGGAGATGCGTTTTCAGATGAAATCAAAGACCAGACTATCGAAAAAGCAAAGGCATTGGGAGGGCAATTCGATCTCGTGGTCTACAGTCTAGCCTCTCCACGAAGAACGGATCCGTCGGACGGTCAAAACTATAAGGCATGCCTAAAGCCTGTCGGCGCCGTGTATAAGAACCAGACTCTTGATACCGACAAGGGAGAGGTGAAGGAAATCTCCATAGACCCGGCCTCTGAAGATGACGTGCTTCAGACAACAAAGGTCATGGGCGGAGAGGACTGGAAAGCCTGGACGGAAGCCTTGTTGGATGCCGATTTATTGGCTCCCGGAGCCATTAACATCGCGTATTCTTACATCGGACCGCAAGTCACATGGCCCATTTACCGAAACGGCACGATTGGACGAGCAAAGGAACATCTCGAGCAAACCGCTGGCGGACTGATGTCCTTGATGGAGGAAAGAATCGGAGGCAAGGCTTATGTTTCAGTAAACAAGGCGGTCGTAACTCAGGCCTCCTCCGCCATTCCGGTAGTTCCCTTGTACGTATCACTTCTTTTCAAGATCATGAAGGAGAAAGGCACGCACGAGGGATGCATCGAACAGATTTGCAGGCTTTTTAGTGACCGACTCTACGCAGACGGAGACCCTGAACGCGACGACCTGGGCCGCATACGTCTGGATGACCGAGAGATGTCTCCCGACGTACAGGAAACAATCATCGAACGGTGGCCCCACTTGAATACCGAGAATCTGACTGAATTGACGGATTTCGAGGGCTATCGCAAAGAGTTTCTGAAGCTATTCGGATTCGGCCGCGCAGACATCGATTATTCCGCGGAAGTGGAAGTGTAGGCCGCGACTCATTCGGGCGAAGAAGGGTGGGGCGACGCCCTGAATCAATCGGCTTTCTTTGCCGTGGTCTCCTTCTTCTTGGATGGAGTGGAATCCTTACTTTCGGATTTCGAACTACCCTTATCTGAAACCTTGGAGCTGTCGGTGCTGCCCGAACTTTCTTTATCCGATTCCTTCTTCTTTGGCTCGGCCTTCTTCTTGTAATCAGTCTCATAAAAACCGGTTCCCTTGAAGATAAGTCCTGCCCCGATCCCTATTCTTCGTCGAGCCTTATGTTTTTTGCATTTTGGGCAGGATTGGGTTGGAGAGTCTTTCATGGGCTGAAAGAATTCCCATTCGTGACTGCAGGCTTCGCAAATATAGTCGTAAGTAGGCATGATATTTAAAATGTGCGCTCATAAATCAGTGGTTAAAGGTTGGATGGCAATTTTCCCGCAAGAGATTAGGAATCTTTTTCGATTTCTCGAAAGAGAGCAATCGAATAGGCAAGCAAGCTCAATGCTCCAATAAAAAAGGCAAATCCATACAAGGGAAAGGCCAGTAGGCACAATCCCCAAAACGCGAGAATAGGAAATATGAGTGCTCGATATGCGCTCCCGGCCAAGGTCGCGACCTCCCTTATTCTCCAGGCGTCGGCATATAGACCGTCTCGAGCATAACTCCTGACTCCGGACAGGAAAAAGAACATGCCCGCGAATGCGCCTATACCCACAGGCAAATAAGCAGCCACACCTAGAAAGCCAAAAGTAAGTAAATCCAAGAACTCGCTGACACCCCATCCTAAAAATGCGGGCAGTATCAAGTATCCCAAAAGCAGCAGAGCGAGTTTGCACCCACTTGCGAAAAGTTCCAAAAGGGAAAAGTCTTGCCAACCGGGGAGTTCCCCATCTCCCGTACGACTCAATCGCAAAGTATATTCCATGAGATAGCCCAAGGGCAGCAAGTTTACCACCGGAACGAAGGTCAAGGCTCCTCCCCACAAAACCTTGGGCATCCAGCCGGCTTGACAGAAAAGCCGGCCACATAGGGCTTCAAAACTTGGCATAATCTCTTTAAAATGCCATTATTGCAAATTTTCCGCAAGTCATGAATTTCACTCGTCAACTAAACGATCTGCAAGAAAAGATTAATGGGGCCTTGGATTTCCGGCTTCCATCCATAGAAATTCGCCCCCGTCGTCTTCATGAGGCAATCCGTCACAGTGTGTCTGCAGGAGGCAAGCGAGTACGTCCTATTCTCGTTCTGTCGGCCAACCAACTCTTCCCTTCGAGCAACAACCCGATGCCTGCGGCTATCGCCATCGAGTGCATTCACACTTACAGCTTGATCCATGACGACCTGCCCGCCATGGACAACTCAAACCTGCGGCGGGGACAACCCACTTGTCACAAGGGCTTCGACCAGGCGGCGGCGAGACCCGCCGGCGATGCGCCGCCGGCACAGGCTCTCGAGACCCTCCCGGGGGATTATGCGGGTCGGCCTGATCGTTGTGGCCACCCTGGTAAAAGATGTGA
>JACNJI010000443.1 GCA_014382645.1 Verrucomicrobiota bacterium
AAGCTAAGGGGAAGCTCTTATGTAAAAACTTAGTATTGTGATAGTTTTTCATGAAAATTCAGGCTTATACAATAAAGAAGGTTTCAACCATCTGCAAATTCTACCGAGCTCACGTGAAAAACGGCATCATAGGTGACTTCTTCATAGGGTTTGTTTTTAGGCGGATAATTCGGTTCAATCTCAACCTCGCTTAAAAACATATACGGACTTTCCTTGCGTATCAACGCGGCAAATTCATTGACGTTTTCATAGGAAGCTTTCTTGAAAGATATGCGGACGGTGTGTTGCTTGTATCGCTCCCTTTCCTCCGTTTCCAGTTCGCGGTACTCGCGATTCAGGAAAACCTTATCTGCCAAAGACGAGGCTCTATTGCTGAGTTGCCGACGATCATAGCTAACATTTTGCTGTTCTTTCTTATGCCGTATTAATGCGGCATCGATGTCCGTCCTTAGATTCAAGATTCGGAGATGACCTTCGATGCGAGTTCCCGCATTCGACCACATCCCGAAAGCATCCAAACCGACTCTTGCAAGGATAACAAAAGCGGAACAAAGAGCCATCCACTGAAAGAGCAGTAGAAAAACCTGCTCTCGCCCCTTCATGCCGGAAAACCACTTAGGCATAATCAATCAACCTCCTTCGTCCTCTTGAATGGCCTCGCTGGAGGGAGCATTTGCCTGCTCAATGACTTTTCCCTCATTTAACAAAAGTTGAATCTCGAAAGTCGTCTTCCCTGCCGAACTCACAATTTTTCGCTTTGGCTCTCCACTTTTAGTGGTCCGAACATTACCGACCCCGTTTTCGACAAGCCCCTTGATGAAACTGTTTACCGCCTCCACGCTCCTCCCCTGCCCCTCAAGAAAGATATCATTTCTACTGTCGAACTTTGCGTTGGTAAACCAAAGGTGGGGTGCGTCGCCCTGACCTCCACGATGAGCAGCAAGTCTTTCAAGGGATCCAAAAGGATCGATTCCTCCAAGCTTGTTCTGGCGAAGTTTTTCCAAAAGTTTTTGGGATTCCAACACGAGAGGCACTTGCATCCCTTTTTCGGCAGCATCTGCCTCTCTCGCCAAAGCCTTGTTGTCAAAAATCCTTATGCCAACGAAAGCGACCACCAAAGCCGCCACTCCAACTCCCCATGCCAAAAAAGCCGTCCAACGGTGGCGAACCCATTCCCGCCGCGATTGCTCGGTTTGCTTAAACGCAAGGGAGCGAACATCGCAATCCCACAAAAGTTCCGCAGGCAGGTTGACTATCTCATTAGGAGAATCCTCTTCCTCCGCGTCTTCAACGAAATGTTCGAACTCGAAAAGACCGTCATTCGTACGGGAAACCTCGCCAGTGGCAACAATCCGAGGAGAGATCTCAAATCTTTCGAGGGAAAACAAGGAGAGCAGTTTTCCGCGAGTTTCGTCGCAGCGATTGCCCTCTTCTTCCTCAGGAGATATCGGAAGTGAAAACAATTGAGTGGGAACAGGGCAGTCAGGTTCGAATGATGCAGCCGTAAGCGTTTCCTCATGTCGGAGAAAACAAATAGTCGGCTTTTCGTACTTCTTGTCGAAAAGAGAGACGAAGGAAGGAAAAACACGACGAAACACTTCCAAGTCCTGCCAACCCATCTGGCGAAGTTTAAATGATGATGCACCAAACAAAATCATCTTTCCGTGCTCGATCGAGCTAAAATACCCCCATGCCAATTGCTCAAGGGGGTAAGGAGAAAGACCTTCCTCCTCCAAGGCTTGCCGCGCGTAGGCCGGGAAATCCTCAGGATCTAGGTTACGAGGAACGTCAATCGACTCGCAGAAGAAATGTTCGCCGGGGATGCGAAGAACGATGTCTCTTAGTTCTTCGGTCGATGAGACCGGAACACTCTCTTCGATTTCAGCCATAAATTTAAAATGTTTCCACAACGAATGGAATCGCAGGAGAAAGACGGAATTTTACTTGGGTAGAATTATTGAGTAATCAAATAGAACGCGCGCGAGTCAGTCGATCAAATTTTCATTTTCTCGTAAAGCGATAATTCGGAAAGGGTACTGTAATTTTAAAAAGTTCGGATCAAGGGGACCGCGACCACTGTTTTTACTGTTGGAGGTGCGCGTATTGGGTGTGCGCGCCGAAGGAACGGAACGAGCGGGTCCAGCCGTAACCGCGGTTCCTCCGGACGATGAGCGACCACTTTCCAAAAGCGCGTGCAACCTGAAATTAGATGGACCTTTGCTCACGGTTACGTGGATTCGAAAGATCTTACACTCTGCACCCAGCTCGATCGACCGATTCCTTCGCAAAGAAGAAAGTTTCGAATCGTTTGGGTTTCGAAAGAAAGACTCCGAGGAGGAAGGGTCTTTACCGCTTAAAATATCGAGGATTTGCTCGTAGGCGCGATCATCATCACCGCAAAGAAAGCGGAGGAGATAGTCCGGCGCAGTGTTAATGTTCACGGGATAGCCGTTGTGAAAGGAAACCGTGGAGCGAAAGTGTCGAAAATTAGAGGTTTCGTTACCAAGTTCGTCAAAGAAGAGACCACTTCCATCAGGATCATCAAGATCATAAGAGAACCCCTTGATATGTCGAAATTCCTCAAAGCTCGTCAACTTGTCGTTCGGCGGAAAGTATGAGGGTTCGAGATCCTTATAATAATCCTCCTCCACACCATCGTCGCGCTCATCGTCGTCCTTATCCTGCCAATCCAGAAGACAGTCCACAAAAGGCTCGCCATCCCTCTCGTTCAATAGACCGTCTTCCTCCTTAACCATAAGGGCAAAGAGAACGACCAGGTCCTTTTCCTTGAAGGAACCAAAGGGAATCTTGCCGGTTTCATCCTCAATCCTCACCTCCCACTTCACTCCTGCTTCAGGAGATTCAATCTCGGCATAACTCAAGGGATTAGCCCATCCTTGAGAAGGAGAAAACAATTGTCCCTCAACCATCTTCCATTCCTCAAGAACACCCAAGGCAACTTCCAATGCCGAATAAGCCTGAATACGTAAATCGTCTCGGCGATGAAACTGGCTAACGTGTTCCATCTCCCGAACCGTCTCCTCAAGTAAACGCATGGCGAGTACCGACAGGAGTACAATGATCGCCAATACGAAGATAAGGACTGAACCTCTCCTATGCCTAGCTGTTGCCAAGACGGTCATCATCGTTTCTCCGGGCTCAGACCGTTTGGGGAAATTCGAGCTATCGGGATGGTGATGGTTCTCTCTAAATCTTGAGATTTCATCCTAAATACTAACCTTATAAAATCAGGAAGGTTATGCTGATCGTTTTCGTTATCCTCCTGCAGTTCGTCTTCCAAGTCCCATTGCCCTTCTTCTTTATCGTAATAACAGTACTCGATTTCTTCGCAAAACTTGCTGATCGGAGTTTTGAACAGGTCGTCCTCACTCTCGAGTTCTGGTTTGCCGGACTCGCCCTTCTCCATCTTCTGTAAATCCGAATACCAAAGAAGGCTTAATCCATCTCCATCTTCGAAGTAAATGTAGCAATGAACTCTGGGAGCCAAACCATGGGGCCAAACCAAGACAGGCGGTGCCTCACGAACAAAAAAACTGATAAGCGGATCTTCCACATCGGAAAAATCCACCGGGCGATCCAGAAATATCGGACTTTTGGCATTTTCGGATCCCGGCGCCATTGTGGCTTTGTCCATTATTGAGACAAAAAAGCGAGCCACGCCATCCACGTGAGCGTCAAAGGCGTCTCGCGTAGCCGGTCTTTCGGCCCAGGCGCGGGAAAGAGTAATCAGCAAGGATGTTGCGGCAGTTAACAACAAGCCGGAAATGGCCAAAGCCAATAAAACCTCGACCAAGGTAAACCCTTTCCGACCATGCGCAACGGGGATTCCCGCACAAGGTCGACGAATCCGGGATCCCTGACTCATCGTTGTCGACCCTCCTTGATTTCACGAATCTTGTCCCGCTTGTCGTTCAACAACTCCGCTCGGTCCGAGGCGAAATCGCCATGCTTGGACCATGTTGGACGGAGAAGGTGGATTGTCGACTCCCTCTCGCCGGCTTCTATACCCAATTCCTCGGAGCCATCATGGTCGATGCGGAGACTTACCTTATAAACATCGAGCACCGAAGACAGCTCGACCTCCGTCTCCCAGCGAATCTCCCCAAGAGTCAATGTTTCGAGGTCGCCCCCTTCCGAAATCTTTTCATAGTCGGGTTCAGCAAAAATTTGGCTTCGAGCCCATAGTAAATCCTGCTCCATTTCCCGGGTATCCTTCATGTGGCGCGTGAAACGAGCCGCCACAAAAGCTCCATCCACCAGATAAACCGCCGCCATCCCAAACAAAGCAAGAGCAACCAAGACCTCCACAAGCAAATAGCCTTTTGAAAGGCGGAAATCGTTGTAGGGGGGAGGTATCTCAGGGATCGCCCCCCTAGGTCTTCGAAAAACTGATTTCATGAGATACATGCCTAGCTCCAATAGATGTCATTTGAGACTCGCACAATTTCACTCATTCACCGTCATCAACCACAACAAAGCCGGAAAAGGGATCGAAACGCAAAACCTGCTCCTTGTTCGCGAACGCGATCTTAGCTTGAAAAGGGGGGCTCACACCCGAGTGGAAGGGAATCCTCGTCAAAACCAAGTGTTCGTCCTCCAATTTAGTGGCCCCTCCCCCCTCTCCGGCCAAGGGGCCTTCAGCCAGAAAAGTGACCTCGGGCAGGTCCCATTCCTCCTCCTCCTCCTCGCCAGACGGCATGTCTTCGTAGATAGCATGTTCGGCTAGAACCGCACCCCCCGCATCGGTCACCAGGAAGGTGGCTCGTTTTCCATCATAACGCAGAAACGCAGGGGCCTTTCGCTCACTAGCATGGTAAACTGCATCCAAAACGGCCCGCTTCAAAACCCGATCGGGAGGTTCCATCTTGGCGGCATCGATCATGCCCACAGCTCCAACAGCAACCATGCCGGCTATTATCACCAACAAGGCAAGAACAAGAAGGATTTCGACTATGGTGAAGCCCCGGCACCGCATACCTTCTCTTTCCACTCTTCGATATTATGGACCTGTTGGGGAATCCCAATTGCCTATTTCCGTGCCATCGGGATCCATTGTCCACAAATCGAAACTCCCGGGATTACGTTGACCGGGAGGAGGAGTGTACTGATATTTCTTTTTCCAAGGATCGAGAAGACCGCTGGCCTTCTCGACCACTGCGGTTTTTACTCCCGGCGGCGGAGTCAATAGGGCATCTAAAGTTGTGGGATATTCTCCCGCTTGTAGGTAATAAGTTGTCACAGCCGCCTTGCCCGGACCATTCACCCAGTTGCGAGCGGTATTGATCTTGCCTG
>JACNJI010000446.1 GCA_014382645.1 Verrucomicrobiota bacterium
CGCCTACGATTGGCGCTTCACCTCTCCATCCAAAAGACTGAAGGTCGACATGATACTAAAGGAAAAGAAAAAAGTGTTCTTTACGGTCCACCTCAATCTTCGACGCAAAAAAATTAGCTCAGGAAATTTAGCCTGGGCACTGGCGCGCTTTCCCTTCCTTACTTTTAGCATAACGGCAGGAATATATTGGCACGCCTTACTTTTGCGGCTCAAGGGATGCCCCTTTCATTCCCATCCAAAGCACTTGGCAAACTCAACTTCTCATGGACAAGCAAGCAACTGAACGGACATCGAGTTTACCAATCGAATTCTCTTCCAAAAGGGGGTTTTTCGAGAACGCCTTTGTTTCACGACTTCGGAAGATTACTCAAGGAACTCTGCAAATAGATAGCCCCTCGGATTCTCTTATCTTAGGAGATTCATCCAAAGAAGGGATACATGCCAAAATTCGAGTTTCGGAAAAGGTCTTCTTTCGTAAGGCTTGCTTGGGAGGTTCCCTCGGCGTCGCAGACAGCTTTGCGAACGGCGACTGGACGTCACCGGATCTAGTTATGCTTTTTCGCCTTTTCCTACAGAATCAGGAAGCAATGGACGGAATGGAAGGTGGTTGGGCAACTTTTCTCAACAAAGTCGCAAGATGGGGCTATGCCATCGGACAAAAGAATACGATAAAGGGAAGCCGTAAAAACATAGCTCTCCACTACGATCTGGGGAACGACTTCTACGAGCTCATGCTCGACCCTACCATGACCTACTCGTGCGGCATCTTCGCTACCCCCCAGAGCACCCTAGAGGACGCCTCCATAGCCAAATACGACCGCATCATAGAGCAACTTGACATCAAACCCGGCCATCGCCTTTTGGAAATCGGATGCGGTTGGGGCGGATTCGCACATCGGCTAGCCGAAAGAACGGAAGCCACACTCACGGCGACGACTATTTCCGAGCGCCAGTACAAGTTTGCCATCGAACGAATTCATAAGAACGGATGGGAGGAACGGATCCGTATCGTCAAGCAAGACTACCGGAATCTATCTGGCAAATTCGACAGGATCGTCTCGATAGAGATGATCGAGGCCGTGGGCCACGAATATCTTCCCGCCTATTTTTCCAAGATTTCCGACCTGCTCGCTTCCGACGGTGCGGCCATGATCCAAGGCATCACAATGCCTGACCATCGATATGCGCAATACCTCAAGGAAGTCGATTACATCCGAACGCGGGTCTTTCCCGGCAGTTGCGTTCCCTCTGCCTCAGCCATGATTGCGGCAGCGGTCGAGCGCTCCGACCTTCGCCCCGCCGCCCTCCACGATTTCGGACACCACTATGCCCGAACACTGCGCGAATGGCGCCTGCGCTTCAAGGAAAACGAGAACAAGATAAGCTCCCTTGGGTACAACGATTCCTTCAGAAGAGCTTGGGAATATTACCTTTGCTACTGCGAAGCGGGTTTCGAGGAAGGATATACCGGGGACGTCCACCTCCTCCTCGCCAAGCCCGAGTGCAAACTTGCCCGGGGCTTCCCGCAATGAACACGCGTCTTTCCTTCCTCATCGATCTGGCGATTTTTCAAACGGCTTGGTTTGCCTGCGTGCTCGCGAGCATCAGCCCCAACCCATATGTTCTCCCTCTGGCAGGATCAGTCCTCGTTCTGGGTCGGGTCATCCAAAAAAAGCGGATTCGGAAAGCTCTGCCCTTGGCTTTCACCTGCCTCGCCTTCGGAACCCTTGGAGACGCTTTACTCGTCAACCTTGAATTTCTCGCATTCGCCCCCTATCCCAGCCTCCTCGGATCTCCCCTCTGGATGATTGCCCTTTGGCTTAATTTCGGATTCATGCTCCGCCCACTGTTCGAATGGTTTTTGGACACTTACACTCGAACCTTTTCAGGATTTTCAATTGGAGGAGTAATAGCCTATTATTCCGGAGAAAAGATCGGGGTCCTCAGCCTGGAAAAGGGCTGGGAATCAGCCATTGCCATTGGGGCGGAATGGGCCATCGCCGGCATTGCGCTACGCCACCTTTCATTGAGGCACTCGGACGGTAAAGAGACATGAGCCAACTCGATCTGCTGCTCTACGGCCAAGCCTGTGCATCCACGCTGATGACCATTGGTTGGATGGTTGCTACCAAGATCAAGAACACTTCCTACGTCGATGTCCTCTGGGCCTATGGCGTGGGAATTTCAGGCTTTGCCTATCTCCACTCTCAACAGGACCTGAGAAACCCGACCCGGCTTCTTGTTCTACAGGTCCTGTTAGTCGTCTGGTCACTCCGGTTGGGAACCCACTTGCTGTTAAGATGCCTGGGAAAACCGGAGGATGCTCGCTATGATTATCTGAGGCAGTGGATGGGCAAACGGGCAAATCTCGGCTTTTTCCTGTTTTTCCAAATTCAGGCCTTCTGGATTGTCCTTTTCGCCTCCCCCTTTCTTATCCTTGCCCACAATAGCGCACCCATCGATCCGTTCGACTACCTAGGGCTCGCAATTTGGATAATCGGATTCATCGGGCTGACTACAGCAGACCGTCAGCTCGCACGATTCAAGCAAGCTCCAAAGAGAAAACGAGCGGAAGTATGTGACACTGGCCTCTGGAGATATTCACGACACCCAAACTATTTCTTTGAGTGGGTCTTGTGGCTCGGATACCTCCCCATGGGATGGTCCGCACCAGAGGGAGATTGGTTACTGGTCCTTCCTGTCATGCTCTACCTCTTTCTGACCAAAATCACCGGCATCCCTTTCGTGGAGGCCCGCAAGCTCGAAGCCAGCGGAGAAGCTTATGCTTCTTATGTACAACGGACCTCCTCCTTTTTTCTGTGGTTTCCAAAAAACAAGGAAACTCCTTCATGAGCCTTACCGACACCTTTATCGAACTTGCCGAACGCGGTCTTGTTCCGGATTTTCTCGTTCGGGCGGGAATTCGTTATCTCTGTCACAAGAGACTCGGACAATGCAGAACGAATGACTGCGAGGCCAATGCAGAGTTAGCGGAAAAGTACCTCAAGGAATCCGACGCCTCGACCATGGCGGTCCTTACGGACAAGGCCAACGAGCAACACTATGAAGTCCCGACCGAGTTTTACCAGAAAGTCCTCGGTGAGAATCTCAAGTACAGTTGTTGCTACTTCGAGTCGTTCACCGGCGACCTATCGAAAGCCGAGAATCATGCACTTGAGCTAAGTTGCCAACATGCCCAACTGAAAGACGAATTTGAAATTCTCGAGCTTGGATGTGGCTGGGGTTCCCTATCTCTCTGGATGGCTAATAGATTTCCGAAAGCTCGAATCACCTCCGTTTCAAATTCCCATTCCCAACGCCAGCACATCCTCTGCAAAGCGAAGGAACGCGGGCTGAAAAACCTCGAGGTCATTACCGAGGACGTCAACGCATTCGAGACCGATAAGCACTTTGACCGTGTGGTTTCGGTCGAGATGTTCGAGCATGTCCGGAATCATCGAGAACTCTTCAGGCGTATTCACTCTTGGTTAAAACCAGGCGGGAAATTATTCGCTCACGTCTTCTGTCATCGATCTACCTCCTACCCCTTCGAAGCAGAGGGACAGGACGACTGGATGTCGAAACATTTCTTCAGTGGAGGAACCATGCCTGCGGACGAACTATTCCTTCGCATCTCCGGTTCCCTCGAACTGGAAAGCAGGTGGCGTTGGTCCGGCAAGCACTACGCACAGACATCGGAATGCTGGTTGCACAACATGGACGCAAATCGAAAGGATATTCTTAAGCTCCTTCAAGAGGAACTTTCTTCAAAAGAAGCTCGTATTGCATTCAATCGTTGGCAAATCTTCTTCCTTGCATGTGCCGAAACCTTCGGTTTTCGAAATGGACAGGAATGGTGGGTCTCTCATTATCTCTTTGGAAAAAAATGAACATGACCACCATATACCTTCTTTTTTGTATCTGCCTGACTCTACTGGCTAATACAGCAGCCGGGGCTTCTTTAGAGCTATCTTGGCCACAGTGGCGAGGACCGACTCGCGATGGTTTCGTTGAAAAAGAGTCGCCTTGGCCCCAAACTATAGCAAAGGACAAACTTCGTTTGGCTTGGCGAAAAGAAATCGGGAAAGGTTATCCCGGTCCGGTAGTATCGGAAAAATTGGTCTTCATCGTCGAGACCAAGGGAAAGAACGAGATCGTTAGGGCCTTCGACAGGCTGAACGGAGAACAGAAGTGGCAAGCGAGTTGGCCTGGTTCCATGAGCGTTCCCTTCTTTGCTTGGAAAAACGGAAGCTGGGTGCGTTCGACCCCGGCTTACGACGGCAATAATCTTTATGTTGCCGGGATGCGCGACTTCCTCGTCTGCCTCGATGCCAATACAGGAAAGAAAAAATGGTCGGTCGACTTCATGAAGCGATACAAGGCGCCTCTGCCGGCTTTCGGCTTCGTCTGTTCCCCACTAATCGATGGAGACCACCTATACGTTCAGGCTGGATCCGGCTTCGTTAAACTGGAGAAGGAAACAGGCAAGTCGATTTGGCTCACACTCTCCGACAAGGGCGGCATGTACGGTAGTGCCTTTTCCTCCCCCTCCATCGCTTCTCCTCAAGGAAAACGACAACTGCTGGTCCAGACGAGAACCGACTTGGCAGGAGTCGACTTGAAGGATGGCAAAGTGCTATGGCGTCAACCAATAAAGGCCTTTCGCGGCATGAACATTCTGACTCCCACCATTTTCGGCAACGGGATTTTCACCAGCAGTTACGGCGGCAAAACCCTCTTGTTCGACTTGTCGGAAACCCCGTCAGGATTCTCCGTTAGTGAAAAGTGGCAAAACCGTCAGGAAGGATACATGTCCGGGCCGATCATAATCGATGGTTTTTGCTACCTTCATCTTCGGAAGCAACGAATGACGTGCATCGACATGAAGAACGGAGACACCAAATGGATCAGTGAAAAATCCTTCGGCAAATATATGTCAATGATATCTAACGGTAAACAAATTCTAGCACTCGATGAAGACGGCACTCTCTACCTTATTGAACCTAATTCCAAAAAACTTGTAATTAAGGAAAGCCGTGAGATATCCGATGAACCTAGTTGGGCCCACCTCGCCATATCGGGTCGTCAAATGTTCGTTCGAGAACTCGAAGCCATAGCCTGTTACGAATGGTGACTCCTTAGGCAGGTCATGCGCGTACATTGGCTTCAACACGTGCCCTTCGAGGACTTGGGTTGCATGGGCGAATGGTTCCTCTCAAGAGGTCATGAACTTGCTTGCACCCGCCTCTTCGAGAAATCTTCTCTACCTGCTGTCGAGAATTTCGATTGGCTCGTGGTCATGGGAG
>JACNJI010000117.1:0-1332 GCA_014382645.1 Verrucomicrobiota bacterium
CGGTTCCCGGTGCCCGCCCTCGGATATGCTGCTCTTGTTGCCCCTGAGAGGTGCATAGGTCCGACCGGCCCCCCCGTTGTCCCCGGTTGCGATGAGGAGCGTGTTCTTGGACTGCCCATTTCGTTTCAAGGCTTCCATGATCTGGCCCAGCATATGGTCACCCTGATAAACCCAGTCGCCATATTTTCCTTCCTTGCCGCTCATGCCGCTCTTGCCCACGAACTCCTCCGCCGGCACGATCGGACTGTGGGGCGGACACATCGGAAAATAGAGAAAGAACGGTTTGTCCTCCTTGGCCCGCTCGTCGAGATATTCCAAGGCCTTCTTAATCATCATGGGCTGGTTTTCGATGCCCTTTACGTTGGCCACGACCTTGTCCTGCTCGATGATTCCCCCGATGTTGCGGGCATGGGTGAAGCCATAGAAATAATCGAAACCGAGAGCATTCGGACCATCCGTCATGCGGGCTCCGATGGGAAGCTCCTCGGACTTGCCTTTTTTTACGTCCACCCAATTCATTCCAAGGTGCCACTTGCCGATGCAGGCGGTGTGGTAACCTTGGCCCTTGAGGAAAGAGGCAACGGTCAGCCGGGTCTTCGGAATGATTGGCTTTGAATAAGTCTTCAGCACGCCGAACTGGCCGATGCGCGAAGGATACCTGCCCGTCAATACTCCATAACGGGTTGGGGTGCAATTGGCGGCGGCCGAATGGGCGTCCGTGAAACGGATGCCCTGCTCCGCCAAGCGGTCGACGTTGGGTGTCTTGAACGGTGAATCCTTGCGGTAGCTCGGGGGTTGGCCATAGCCGAAGTCATCGAACAAGACGAAGACGACGTTGGGCTTGGATTCGTCAGCCCAAAGGAAAAGCGAAAAGAGGAACCCCCAGAGGGTAAGAGAAGCTTTTTTCATGGCAGAGTTTTTATTGAGCTTTCTGGTCCCAAAACCGGTGAGGGTCATCGAGCCTTTTCATTTCCGAGAGCAACAGGGCTTCCATTTCCTTGAGCTTTGCGGCGTGCTTGGGATCGCTTGCAAGGTTGCGTTGTCCGGTTTTGGGTTCGGCTCCCGAGAGTTCCTTGACCTTGGGCTCATGATTTTGCGCGAGGTACTCGTGAGGGTTCTCCTTTAGGTTGAAGAGCTGGGTCTCCCGGACCTTTCCGTCCAGAACGTCGTATTTGATCAATTTCCAATCCCCCTTGCGGACCGAGCGCATGCCCGGCTTGGTTCCGCCGCAGTAGACCCCGTACAATACGTCGCGCACAGTTTCCTTCTTGCCCATCAGAACGGGCTTGAAGCTGATGCCTTCGCAGGTCTCGGGTATTTGGACCCCCGTCA
>JACNJI010000117.1:1378-5271 GCA_014382645.1 Verrucomicrobiota bacterium
CCCCCGTCAAATCACAGAAGGTGGCCAAGACGTCCAAAAGGTAGACGTTACCCGGGGCCCGGGTACCTGGCTTGATGCCCGGCCCCATGGCAAAAAAGGGAACCCTCCAGGTATGCTCGTAGAGGTTTTGCTTTCCCTGCAACCCGTGGCGGCCGATGGCCATTCCGTGATCCGCAGTGTAGAAGACGTATGTGTTTTCCAGTTCTCCCGTGTCCTTCAATTTCTTCAATACGCGAGCCACTTGATGATCGATGTTCTCGGCACAAGCCAGCTGGCGTCCGATCTCGTTGCGGATGGTGCGTTCGTCGCGTCGCTCCCATACCCCGCCGACCGAGACCTCGTCGCGCAAGCCGGGGTGACCGTGGTGAAAAGGATGCTTGGGCAACCAGTTGAGCGGTAGCTTGGGAGCCTTCGGGTTGGCAGGTGGCAAGGACTTCTTGTCCCGATGGTTCACCGCCCCGTATTTCTTGAGCAGATCGGGCGTGCCATCTCGAACGTCGTGAGGATGGGAGAACCCGAAGTATATGAAGAACGGATCCCCATCTTTTGTTTTTTCCCGTTCGTTCAGGTAGTTGATCACCTGTTGCCCGTGCCAATGGCTGCCGGATTCTTTCGTTCCGCCCCGCTTGGTCGCGTCATGACGGACCGTGAACTGGGCGTTGGCCGCACCATGACTGTTACCATTCTTGCAAGTACGCATGGTATCGTAGCCTGCCTTGTTGAAAATGGCGGGCAAACAATTCTCGATCGGGTTGGAGACTCCCGTCTTCTCCTCCTTTTTCTTGTTCTTTTTTCCCCCGGCTCCCTGCAAGTGCCAGACCGTTCGCCCCGTCATGATCATTCTCCGAGAGGGCGAACATACCGCGCCGGACATCGAGCCCATGTGGTAAGCTTGGTCAAGGGTCATGCCCTCCGCCGCCAGCTTGCCGATGGTCGGGGCCTTCAGAGCTGTGGACGGGTTATAGGACTTGAAATCGAAGGGCGACTGGTCGTCGGCTAGGATAAATAAAATGTTTGGCCGTTTGGCATAGGTCGAAAAAACGCCAGAGCCAACAAGTAAAACAAAGAGTATTCGAAGTGTCATGATATGCTTATTTTTTCGGTGGATAGGCTTGCGGGCCGTTTTGGTACAAGACGCCACGCGTTTTTGTCTTCAAGCGATAGAGATGGGTAAAGCATGTCGCATACAAGTACTCCAAGTCCGGACCGGCGAAAGTCACGCTGGTCATTCCGCGAATACCTAGGGGACCGGGGATCACCCCGCTGATGCGACCCGTCGGATCGAAGTACTGCACCCCCAGCTCGGTCGCCACATAGTAGCGACCGAAGGCATCGGTGATCATACCGTCGCCGCGACAAGAGGAACGGAAGGTGGGCAGGAGCTCCCGTTCGGCGGTCGGAACACCCTTGCTGCGCATCGTCATATAGGGCTGCTTGTGCTTCAGCGAACCATCAGGCTCAACTCGGAACGCCCAGCAGTGTGGACCCTTGAAATCCGACACGACCAAGGTGCCTTGGTCGGGGGATAGGCAAATGCCGTTAGGAGCGGTGATGCCAACGTCGGCAGCCTTCATCTCGCCTGTGTTCAAGTTGTAGAAAGTGACCTGCTTCTTAGGGGTCTCGGTAAAGTACAGGAAGCCCTTGTGAGTTACGACAAGGTCGTTCGGTCGGACCTCCTTGGCCAACACCTTTATCGCGCTTGCCTGTAAATCGATCTCCACCAGTTCCCTCGTCTTGGCCCGGCAAGCGTAGAGCTTTTTCCCCTTGGGGCCAAACTTCATCCCGCTGATTCCGGGGATAGGCTTCAAGAAAGGTGCCATTTCACCCTTGGAGTTTATGCGGTAGAGCCCTTCCTTCATGTCGGAAACGTAGAAGTTACCTTGGTCGTCAGCCGTGGGGGCATCGGTGAACCCGAACATGCACTCGACTAGTTCCCACCGTTCTCCGGGTATCAGGATCTGTGACAAAGGCATGTCCTGAGCCATGAGCGAACTGCACAGCACCATACATCCAATAAGAAAGAATCGTTTCATGGGGTTACTTCTTTTTGAGGTGATCAGCCCACAGCCAGCGGAGGGCCTCAGGTAAAAGGACGCCACCGTGCTTCAGGTTATGCTTCCCCTCGCCGTAGACGAACTTGAAGTCCCAACTGGCGAAGGCAAAAGCCGACGCCATCTGCTCGTTGGCGAGAGGCCAGTTGCCATGATCGTTGTCGAGGTCGTTGCGCCCGTCCTCAAGGAACACCTTGACCGGTTTGGGCGACGTCTTACGAATCCAACTAGGGTAGACGTGACCACCTCGAATGTTGGTGAAGCTTCCGATCATGCTGTACACCTTGGAAAATTCATGGGGCCGCTCCCACGCCACGGTGAAAGCGCAAATACCACCGGAACTGGCCCCGCATATCGCCCTGTCGGACGCCTTCTTAGACAGGTTATAATCTTGTTCCACCTCGGGCAAAATCTCCTCTAACAGGAAGCGGGCGTATTCGTCGCTCAAGGAATCGTACTCGTAACTGCGGTTGTTCGCTTTCCAGCGACTCTCGGGAAACTCCTTCCCTCGGTGACCGGGGTTTATGAAAATACCTATGGTGACGGGCATCTCCCCTTTCGCGATCAAGTTGTCGAACACAACCGAGGCCCGGACTTCGCCGTCTTCCTTGAGGTAGGCATGGCCATCCTGAAACACCATCACGCAAGCCGGCTTGGCAGCATCGTACTGAGCCGGGACGTAGACGAAGTACTCGCGTTTCGTTCCTGCGAAGATCTTGCTCTGGTGAATATGCTTGGTGACCTTGCCTCTGGGGTGCCTCGGATTGGGCATAGAATCCGCCGTCAACTTGTAATCCGGAATCTTTGGCTGGGGCGTCTTTTTGGGAACCACCTCCGCCTTCGGTCGAAAGATCCAGCGAACCGTATCCGGGAAGATAGCACCACCGTGGCGCCCTCCGTGACCATCCTCACCCCAAACGATCCTGTAGTCGTACCCCTTGTAGGCCAATGCGCTGGCAACCTCCTTGTTGGAGAGGGGCCAGGAACCGTGCAAATTATCGAGGTCGCGGCGACCTTCCTGTAGAAACACGCGAATGTTCTTATTCTCCGACTTGCGGATCAAGGCCGGGTAGACGTAACCGCCACGAATATTGGTGAAGCTACCGATATGGCTCACCACACAACCGAAGAATTCGGACCGATACCAAGCCGCAGTAAAGGCCGCGATACCTCCCGAGCTATTGCCGCAGATCACTCGTCCGGCGGAATCCTCGGTCAGCTTCAACTTGTGCTCCTTGACCACCGTGGGGAGCAGCTCGTCGATAATGAAATTGGCGTAGTCGGCGCTAACGGTGTCGTATTCGTACGCGCGATTCCGCCGGGACTGGCTACCGGGTTCGCTACCGGGTATGCTGCCCGGGTTCACGAAAAGGCCCACCGTGACCGGCATGTCACCCTTATGGATCAAGTTGTCGAATACGATGGGAACCCGCGTATGTCCCTTGTCGCGAACGAAGCCGCCGCCGTCCTGAAACACCATCAGGTTAGCCGGTTTCCGGCCATCGTATTGGGCCGGAACGTAGACCCAGTAACTACGGATGGTGCCTGGAAAAGCCTTGCACTCGTTCCAAGAGTGTTCCGTCACCTTGCCTTGCGGGACGCCGTCGCCGCGTTGAGCCTCGGGACCCGGACGATAGTCGGCAGCCATTACGAATACGGCCGATGCAAGAAAAGGCAGAACTGTTATCACGGTCATTTCTGGTTCGCCACGACGTAGCAGGCGCCGAGCTGTGCCGCTGGGATATGGATATATGGCGGAAGGTCGTGAATCCCCTTGTTCAGCGTGTTTTCGTAGGGGACCCTCACGGCCAGGGCGCCGAGTGGCTTGGTCTCCAGGACCTC
>JACNJI010000543.1 GCA_014382645.1 Verrucomicrobiota bacterium
GCTCCAGGATATTTCTCCTGCTGTCCTAATTAATTGGGAATCAATAATTAGCTAATGTTTTTAAAAAGTGCTGATCAATTTCTGGTGCGCGGGCGAACGGTACAGAATGTATCCACGAAGACTCGCTGAGTTTTCCGTTCCGCTAGAATGAATTCCACTACGGGTTCATTCGGGGGAGGCGTACTGCGTTTGGGTTCCGGTGTCAAGGCGATGAGCACCCATGCTCCGATTCCGGATGCGGCCAAAACGAGGGGAGGTAAAATGTATTTCTTCATGGATTGTCAGGGAGAGCCTCGTCTCCAAGGGCTAAGTGCAAATCAATGCGATTGAGGAGCCGTTCGCGCCGAAGTGAAAGGAGGCGGCTTTCCGCCTCGAATGCCCGACGTCGGGATTCTAGAGTTGCAAAGATTCCTTCCAGTCCGCGTTGGTATCGTTCCCAACTAAGGTCAGCCGCCGTCAATGCCGCCTTTGCCGCTTCCTTCAGATGAGTTTCTTCTTCCTTCAGCAGGCTTTCCGCGGCAAGGGTCGTTTCCACTTCCCAAAATGCTTTGAGAGCTGCGGCTTTGTAGGAATCAATGGAAGCAAGGCGGGCCGCTTCTGTTCGGCGAATGTTTGCCCGAAGGCGGCCGCCTTGGAAAACTGGTTGCATGAGGTTCCCGGTAACACTCCATATCCGAAATTGCTGGTCGAGCAAGTCATTGAACTCTTGAGAGCGACTTCCCGGTCCACCTGTGAGAGAGAGGGATGGCAAGAGGTTTTTTCGAGCAATGGTTTTTTCGAGGCCGGCTGCCTTCATCTGCAAACGTTTTGCACGGAGATCCGGACGTTGTTCCAATGTTTGGGTCGGAGGGGCAATCGGTGGCGCCTTTTGGGGTTCGGCTAGGTCTGAGGGGAGTGTCGCGTTGCCGTCCGGGTGACGTCCGAGCAAAGTTTGCAGAGTTCGAGTGGCCAAGTCCAATTGTCGTTTTTGGCGCACTTGATTGGCTCGAGTGGATGCAAGCGTAGCTTGGGCGAGGTTATGGTCGAGAGCATTGGCGAGTCCTCGTTCGAAACGTTTTGCGATGTAGAAAGCGTTCTTGGCGTGCGATTGCTCGGTTTCGTAGGCGAGCTCGACTTGGCGCCTGCCCGCGATGGCGGAGTACCATGCCTTGGCTACTTGTCCGGCAAGTGACAGGCGGGCTGCTCGATAGTCTTCGACCGAAGCTTCCCATGTGGTTTCTGCCACTTTTCGGGAATCACTCAGCTTGCCCCACAAGTCCAGTTCCCAACTTATGTTCATGTTCAGTCCGTAGTTTTCGGAGGTAAAGGAGACGTTTTTTCCCGGAAGGAAGCCCACCAAGTTGCGTTTGCTGCGAGTTCCCGAAATACCCAATCCGGCTTGCGGCAGGCGATCAGCTCCCGACATGACAGCTTGCTCGCGGGCCATCTCCACCATCCGGGATGTGCCCGAAAGATCGGGGCTGTTTGCCCATGCCTCTCGTACTAGAGCGGTCAGGTTTGCATCGCCGAAGCCCTTGGTCCAATAGGTGACGTTGGCGTCGATGGAGGCAAAAGTCGGAGTCGACCAATTTGTGGGAGGGTTAAGGTTCAGGGAAGTCGAGCGGTCGGCTTTTGGCAAGCATCCGGCTAAGGCAGTCATAATTGCGAGCGTTATGGCGAGTATCTTCACTGGTTAGACCTTGTTTTTATATTTTCAATACTTGTGGCAAATCCGCCGGACGCGAACACGATCAACCGCTGAATCATTTCAGCCACGTCCTTATCATTGCAGAGGCCGCCTGATAATTGAGCCAACCTTCTGTGGTTAGCCAAAGCTCCGAGCATGGTTGCCACTACAAAGTGTAAATTCCAGAACAAGTCTTCCTCCTCCGCTTCCGGATGACTCCGCCTCAATTCAACCATGAAAATATCCGATAACTCTCGAAACAGTCGACGGTGAACCTTTTCCAGAAAACTGGCCGGTTCCGTGAAGCTTCTTCCTACCAACTGCATGAACCTCGAGTCAGGGCCTTTGGACCCGGTCGCGGCTTGTCCAATCGGAAGCAGTAAGGCTTTGAATATCATGATGGGTTTCAGCGGATTGCCTCCGGACTGGCGTTTAGCCTTCTCTAGCAATCGGAGTCGTTCCGCATTGATGGGGGCGATGCGGTGTCTCAGCATTTCGATTACCAGGCCTTCTTTCGATCCGAAATGATAGTGTGCCGACGCCACGTTGGTAGCCGCTCGGCGAGCCACCTCTCTCATCGTTACTCCAGCAAAGCCCCGAGCAGTGAACAAATGTTCGGCTGCATTTAGTATGCGAGCTTTCGTCCCTGCTCCCCGAGTCGCCGACCGGCTGGGCTCTTCTACTATCATAAAGTTTCCTTTTAAACGACCGTTTAAGAAAAGGCAAACCTTCTGCGGACTATTTAGTGGACGGGAAACAGAGTTGTAGTTTATACAGTGGGGAGTTATCCACTGGCGATTCCCATTGACGTCGGCCTTCAAATAATATTTTTTTTTCTCTTTTCGCACTAACACGAAACCGTAACTTCAAAGCGGAAACATGCTTAAAATTCGTTTACAAAGACACGGGGCCAAGCACGCCCCTTTTTATAGAATGGTCGTGACTGAGGTCACTGCCCCACGCGATGGGAGGTTCATTGAAATACTTGGAACCTACGATCCTCAATGTCATGCCAGAGAGGATGAACTCAAGCTCAATATGGAGCGTATCGACCATTGGCTAGGCGTTGGGGCCCAACCCACTGAAACAGTGCGCAGTCTAATTCGCCAAGGTCGGTTGAATCCTGAAGCATGGCTTGCTCGTGCAGAGAAAAAGTCTCAAAGTAAAACCGCTCGGCGCTTGAAAGGCGCGACTTCAGTTCCATCAATGGATGACTCGACAGGAAACGCCCCTGTTGAGGACAGTACCCCCCCCGATGAGGCTGCTGATGCACCCGTTGAAGAACCTGCCGATGCACCCATTGAAGACTCTGCCGCAGCTAAAGAGGCAGTGGTAAGTGAGCCATCTGCTCCTGATGGTGATGCTGAGAAGGATACCACGGAATCCGAGGATTCCCCAGTTGATGAACAACCTGCAACAGACGAGGAACCAGTAGCCGAAGACATTTCCGAAGATTCCTCCAAGAAAGAGGTTGCAGAAGATTCAGTTACCGAGGATGAACCCGAAGCTGAATCTTCTGATACACCCGCCGAAGCTGATCCTGTCTCTGACAGTGCCAAAGAGGTATCGCCAGACGAGGAACCAGTAGCGGAAGACAGTTCTGACGATTCCTCCGAGGAAGAGGTTTCAGGAGAATCAGTTACCGAGGATGAACCCGAAGCTGAATCTTCTGATACACCCGCCGACAGTCCCAAAGAGGCATCGGCTAAAGATGACACCGCTGCCGAAGAAGACAGCGATGGCGGAGCCGAGGAAGAAAAGTCCAAAGACTGATTCGGCTTTTTCTACCCACTGATCATAGCAAGAATGTTATTACGATCCAATGATTCGCGTAATGTACGAGCCTTTGCGATTCGACGTGTTGTCGCTCTTTCCCGAAACCTTGAATGGTTTTACCAGCGAGAGCATCATAGGAAGAGCCTGCGAGCACGGTCTGATCGACGTCCAGTCGCTTGATCTTCGCAACTGGGCCGAAGGTCGTCATCGAGTGACGGATGATCGACCATTTGGGGGTGGTGCCGGGATGGTGTTGAAGCCTGAACCGATTTTTGCCGCAGTCGAGGAACTGCGTAGCCCTGATTCCAAGGTATTGTACATGGCGCCTGACGGAGAATCACTTTGTCGTGAAGTGTGCCAAGAGTTGTCCGAGGAAAGTCATTTGATTGTTCTAAGCGGGCATTACGAAGGCGTTGATCAGCGTGTTAGAGACGAACTTGTCGATCGCGAAATCAGCGTCGGTGATTTTGTTCTTACCAATGGAGCCTTGGCTGCCGCCACTCTAATTGACTCCGTTTCTCGTTTTGTTCCCGGAGTCTTGGGGGAAGAGAGTTCCCTTTCACAAGATAGTTTTACGGGAGGGCGTCTTAGTTTTCCTCAATATACTCGTCCCGCCGATTTTCGCGGGATGAAGGTTCCGGAAGTCTTGTTGTCGGGAGATCATGGAGCGATCGCCCGCTGGCGAGAGGAACGAATGGCAGAAAAAACCCGAGTGCGTAGACCCGATCTTTTAAATTAACAGAGGAATTGTAATGAGCGATAGCATAATCGAAGAAATCACAAAAGAACAACTCAAGGAAGGTCGAGATCACTTTAAGGTGGGCGACGGCGTAAAGGTGCACGTGCGTGTAGTGGAAGGTGGTAAGGAACGTATCCAAATCTTCGCCGGTATTGTTCTTGCCCGCAAGGGTGGCGGAATTCACGAAACCTTTACGGTACGTCGGATTGCCTCGGGCGTTGGCGTTGAGCGTGTGTTTCCTGTGCATTCACCTCTGATCGACAAGGTTGAGGTGGATCGTGAAAGCGTTACCATGCGTGCTCGCATGTATTATTTACGCGATCGCATTGGAAAGGAAGCCACCAAGGTCAAGGAGAAGCGTATCCACGAGCAGCGCCGGAAGTAATGCGTTAAATATATACGCATTCGTCATTGACTAGAGGATAACAGTCTTTCCGAATTAACTTGTGAAGCCAAACGCTAGCGCCTACTAGGCGTTAAAGCGTATTATGAGGGCTATCCACTTCAAACTGGGACTTTGTTCCATCTTGCTCGGATCCCTTGTCTGGTGGGTGGTCTTTGATTATTGGCTGCCTTCTCGTGTAGAAGATTCGATTCGCATTTATTTTGGCGAGATAGATGTAGAGATTGCCGATATGGACCTCACCTGGGGTGAGGGAGAGATTCGTTCGATCCACCTTTCGGGACCGTTTATTGAGGCAGAGTCTGCGAGAGTATACTTCTCTTATTTTCCGATGGAGTGGTGGTTCGGAAAATCTTCCTCGATTAAGATTCTCCAGATCACAAACTTGCGGATTAAGGCTGTTGAAGGTAAGCGTTCCGCTGAGGCGTTTTGGGAGTGGATGGAGGCGAATCGCAAGGATGATGAGCTTTCAGCTCTTGAATCCCTTTCGGTAGAAGGTGAGTTCGAGTTTGCCGGAGCACTTTTCCCTTTTGAACTTCAGGGACGTTTGCCGGACTTCGGGGGGGTGGCGCGTCTTCCTTTGTCGAGTAAACGCTCTACCCCTGAGCGACCTCGGCTGACACCTCTCGTTAATAGCACGCCCAAAACGAAACTGATAAATAACAAGACTCCTTTTA
>JACNJI010000449.1 GCA_014382645.1 Verrucomicrobiota bacterium
CCCGTCACGTATCGTGGCCCTCTCTTTTCCCCGTCGGGCGGCTGGCGAGTTTTTCGCCGCTATTCTCCAAAAGCTGGCGGAAGCCGCATCCGACGACAAGGCCCGCGGCCGGTTAACCACACGACTGGAAGTGAGCGTATCGGGCGGTGACTATCGTCTGAAGCTGGCGGAGTTGCTCAGAGTCATGCACAAGTTGACTCTCGGGACGCTGGATTCCTTTTTTCACAGGATCTTGTCCCGTTTCCCGCTGGAACATGGTTTGAGCGGAGATTTTTCCATCCTCGACGAGAGCTCCCTGCAAATTGAATTGGGGCGGGCCTGGGAAATGCTTTTTCGGCAGGGGCGAGAGTCGGGACCTCTTCGTGATTGTCTGGGTTCGGCCTACAGGCAGGCTCGCGAAGGTTCGGACGACCGCCAGTTCGCCGATTGGATGATGAAGGTATCCAAGCACTTTAGGATTCTTCGTAATCTTTGCCCAGAGGAGGAGCGGTGGGGTCGCTCGGGCGCGATATGGCCCGGAGGGGCGCCTTGGCTGGATTTGGATGAGGGGTATGATCCTGCTGCGGACCTTGCAGCCTGTCGCGGTCTGATTTCGGGCAACGCCTTTTCGGAACCCGCCTTTAAGGAAGGGGATTTGGATAAGTGGCTTACCGCCTTTGATGCGCTGGAAAAATGGAGTCCCGCTGTTGGTTTTAAGGGTGCTTCCGCGCTCCTCAAGCGAGTGATCACGGGCTTGGGGCCTTCGAGACCGGGTGAGGGTTACGAGATCAAGCACGGCAGCACTGATTTCGCCTTGGCGGAATTTTTTTGCGAACCACTTTCGCGAGTCGTTCAATCCATTCTTAGACGAGAGTTCGAGCGGCGGATGCTTCGGACACAAGGGGCTTACAGAGCCCTTTCCGTGGCCGACTCGGTGTTCGACAAACAGGTGCGATCTCGAGGCGGGTTGACCTTCGCCGACTTGCCGCTGTTACTAGGTCGACACGACGATCCGCTTGCGAAAATGGAGGTCGAGTTTCGCTTGGATGGCGAATACCGACACTGGTTGCTGGATGAGTTTCAGGACACCTCGCCCGCTCAGTGGAGAGTGTTGCGGAACTTGGTCGAGGAAGCCATCAACGACCCCGATGATGGCCGGGCCTTTTTCTGCGTGGGCGATGTAAAGCAAGCGATCTATGGCTGGCGCGGGGGCGACTCGCGTCTTTTTGAGGTACTCAAGACACGCTACGGGGCTCGACTTGAGAATCGTAGCTTGAGCAAGTCATGGCGATCAGGTTGCGACGTACTGGACACGGTAAACGACGTTTTCGGCAAGCTGTCCTCAACGACTCTTTCCTGTCCTCGCTGGGAGGGCGTTTGGGATCCTCACAAGCCTTCCGAATTGACGGAGAACTTGCAAGGTCACGTGGCTTGGTGGACATCGAACGAAGATGACGAGCGCAAGCAGGCTCTGGTTGCGCTGATACGGGGAATTGATCCCGTCGCCCGAGGTCTATCCTGCGCCGTGCTGACTCAGCGTCGAAGTACTGCCCGGGAACTGGTGGACCTTCTCCGTCTGGAACTGCCCGAGGTGCCGGTGGAGAACGAGGTCGGTGCCAACCCGGGTTCGGATAATCCGTTTTCCGTCGCCTTGCTGTCCTTGTTGCGGGCAGCGGTTCATCCCGAGGATGGGTTTTCGCGAGGCCATTTGCGGATGACGCCTTTTGGTCGACTGCTCGCGCCCAGTGGTGAACCCCATGAATTGAATTCCGCCTTGATAAGGGTTCTTCAACAAGTTTACGTCGAAGGATTTGCAGCTGTATTGAAGGAGTGGGGTGGACGAGCCTTGAAGGAGGTCGAGGAAACCGCTCGGACATTTTGCTTGCTGCGTTTACGTCATTTTGAGGATCTTGCCCGGTGTTTCGATGAGACGGGTTCGCGAGACGTAGATGCCTTCATTGAGTTTGCCAAGGGCAGCGAATCCTCGGCTGGCGCTTCCGAAACAAGCGTTCGTGTGATGACTATACACAAGTCCAAGGGCTTGACTTTCGATATGGTCATTCTTCCCGAGTTGGACGGAAATGCTCTCGATGCTTTGCGTCGAGGTCCACAAGGATCCCCTCTGGATCTATACGTCAAGAGTTCGGCAGACGGAGAGGGAGTGGAGTGGACGCTTGATTGGCCCAATTCGCTTTTCTCAGGAGCCGACTCGACGTTGGCCGGAATAATAGCTGCCGATCGAGGCGAAGCCGTTTTTGAAAACCTTTGCAAACTTTACGTTGGGATGACGCGTCCTCGACAGGGCCTTTACTTACTTTCCAAGTGCCCGGTCGAAAAAAAAGATCCGCCCGTTAACTACGTTGAGTTGTTGAACCAGTCCCTCTCCACCGTTTCCGAAGAGGACCGCGAACACGTTGAATCCATACTACCCCTTTCGACAGACGAGATGGAGCTTCGCCACTCGAGAGGTTCGCCCGGATGGTTTGCCGAACATGGTTCGCAAAGTTCCGAATCTTCAGATGCCCTTTCGTCTTTCCTGCAGGTTGATGATTCGCTTTCCACCGTTACTTCATTAGTATCCCCTACGAATCCTTCGAAGCACGATAAAGTTATACTCGGCGAATCTCTCTTCGGAAAGAAGCGAGCCAGAGCCACGGATCTTGGAACTGAAGTCCATGAGCTCTTTGAAAGAATCGAGTGGTTGGAAGACGATCCTGCCGTTGAAGGGTCCTTATTGGAAATTAGGGAGAAAGCTTCGGAAACTGCATTCGAGCATATTCGCAAAGTATTGGAAAACAAGGATACCCGTGCTCTCTTCGCCAAGCCCGAGGGTGCCAGCGTGGTCTGGCGTGAGCAAACTTTCAGTCTACTGTCGGAGGGCGAATTGGTAAACGGCACCTTCGATCGAGTGGTTCTTAGGCAAGATGCTTCCGGTCGATGGTTGTCTGCCGAAATCATCGACTACAAGACTGACAGAGACATGACGAGCGATGCCGATTTCGAGGTGGGCGCAGAGCGACATCGCAAACAGCTCGAGTTTTACCGGAAGGCTCTTTCTGTCCTAACGGGTCTATCTGCGGAAAAAATCACCCTGAATATTGTTTTCACCATGATTCCCTCTTCGAATTACCTCTAGTTTCGTTCATCAATAGAGGGAGTCCCGGTCTTTTGTTGGCATCTGAATTCAGGTTCGAAACTATTATGAATGACTCTGCTTTCTCGTTTTGTAATTTACATTCCTAAAAAAAATAAATCTCATAAGTGATTGTTAGATAATGGGGAATGGGAATCTTGTAAAAAAAAATGCATGATTTCGGTACATTTGGCTAATATAAGATGTGACTATTTGCTTCTATAGTATAGTATATCCAGCTTGTTTCCGTGGCCGCCCAGTTTTTTTTCTTTTGTCGGTTCCCGTGCCTTGATCTGCCATTCCGTTTTTTTGACTTAAATGAACATTGAAGAATTCTTTAACAGTGAAGTGGCTTCAGCTCGTGAAGAGTTACTTCGTCGTGAGCAGGAAGAGAAGGCTCGCTCTGGGCCTGTCAACAAGCCTCATTCCAGTTTTCGCCCCTTTCTACAAGCTGTCAGGAGAATTGAATCAAAGTTCGAAGGCTCAACCGAGGTGGATTTCCAGTTCGATGACCATTTCCTACGGATTGTTCTTGGCGATGATAGAATACTGGAGGCTTTTCCCCATAAGAAAAAGTGCATTGATGTGGTTACCCATTTTCTGGGCTACAAAGTTTCTTTTGCCACGCAACCGATACGTTTTATCAGGCAATTCATAACTGAATTTTATCTTCGTCTTCGCTTCGGCAATTTCGTTCGTTATCTGTTCTCCACCTATGAGTATCCTCCCTGGGACGTGATCGAGCGCCGGAAGTCTTTTCCTCAGGCGGTGGAAGCGGTAGAATACGTAATTCGAGCCTTGGCCGAGTACGCAGCTAAAATTGAAATCGAAGCCCAACTGCGTCGCGAAGCGTCGGAGGACTAAACCTTCTCGATTTTAGCGGAGCACGGCTCTGCCTTATTTATCGAAGCAATATTGCCTCAAACGTGTTCCTAGACTTTTTTACAAGGCTCTTGCCAAGACAGACTTGGTTCGGTTTTATGTTTTTTGACAGAGCTGAAAGCTAGCAAATAAATCGGAGGAGAGCATCCATGAAATTGTTGCATCGTGAAGACGTGGAAGAAGCAGGCTATGAAATGCCGCTTGAGGGTTTGTGTGCAAATATCGACGAATTCAACTTGGAGGCTCTCAAGTTCGCGGGTGAATGGGTGCTTGCCGATGACGAAACTCTTGTCGCCGACGGGCAGCAGCAGAACTACCTTTACCTTGTTATTTCGGGTGAAGTCGGCATTAACAAGAGAAACGATCAAGGGCAAAGCCAATTTATAGCTTCTCTTGGGCAGGGTGAAGCCTTTGGTGAAATGGCTTTTCTTAGTGGTGGAGTCGCTTCCGCCGACGTTCAGGCCTCGGGTGAAAGTATTTTGTGGCGCATCGATCACGAGCGCATGCTTGAGTTCATTGGCCAAGGTGGTCCCGCGGGTGGACAACTCTGCTTAAACATAGCGAGCATTTTATCGAATCGTCTTGTCGAGGGTAACGGAAAGGTCGTCGACATGGGCAAGGAGTTACAAGCTTCCTTGCATCAATTGAAGCAGGCTTCCCACACCGGTTCGACCAAGGATCAGGCTCTTCGGCAAATGCAGGGCAAGGTAAAGGGTATGCAGGACGCCTTCAAGGGGCAGTCGGTCAAGAAATCTTCCTTTGGTTGGCCTGCTATTGCGGCTACTCTCGTAGCGGTTTTAAGCCTGGCAGGCTTGACTGTTTCTCTCGTTACGGGTGGGGGTGGGGAAACTGCCGTAGGCGACTCGACGCTTCAGGAGAAAGTCGATGAGCTTACCGAAAACGAAGAATTTTATCAAGGACTGAAGGCTCGTTTGGAGTCTCAGAATGAAATTTTGAAAGCAGAGAAAGCGAAACTTTCGAAGGAGAGAGAGGACCTTCTAGCCCAAGTTTCCGAGTCGATGGGTAAGGATGTGGAGCTTAACCAACTCAAGGGACAGCTTGCGGACGTCGAGCGGCGGTTGGCATCGGCCTCCCAGTCGCTGGTTGCTAGCCCTCCCACCGTTTGTGCCCCCACTCCAACGCCCTCCGTTCCCCCCGTGCCAACTCCACCCCAGTCACCCTGGGACCACGCCCAGGGGGTTGCCTTGGCCCTGGAGAATTCTCCCCTCGCTTTTTCCCTTCACCTCCCGGG
>JACNJI010000283.1 GCA_014382645.1 Verrucomicrobiota bacterium
AGAGAAGTGGCATTGGTCAGCAAATGAATGCCATTCGCTCTGCTCGAGGGAAAGTGAGACCGAAAACTGACTGTGACCGGTTTGTCTTCCGGAGCGATGACGTCTTGCTCGAACAATACACGGTCGAGGTCCGGAGAATATGCCTGAAACCGGGGAGCAGCCTGACCTGCCGCCTTGAGTCCACTCATCGTGTAACTGATTTCGTAGATACCGGGACCCTGGTACGGGGTCTCCCCGGACCAGGGAGCCCCTCCATGGTGCAGGTCGCTCGCCCATAACAGTTTTCGCACCTTGTCGATCTGGCCCGCTTTGGACAGACGCTCATAGTGTGGATGGTTAGGAGCGATGTTCTCCATCCGCCTGCTGCCTTCGATATACGCAATGGGTTTCTCGGGATACGCCTCGCTCAGCACTATCTCCGCAGCAGTAATATATTTTTCCACATGCGTGGGGGACAACGTCAGGATGGGGCCAAGGCGCTCAAAGCCATTCCACTCAGGGTCTTCCAGTAATCCGCCCGGATCCGAGGCGTCGTATTGTACGCCAATCAGGTCGTATGTGGTGTTGACGTATTCCTCCCTGGTCAGGCGATTGTAGGAGACACGGTCCCGCTTGGCCATACGAGCTGCCTCCCCTTCCTTGATTCGCGCAGCCAGCCACTCCACCATCACCGCCCCTTGCTCGGCTGTGGGACGCTTCTTTTCCTTCTCCGGCGGCATTTCACCCGAGCTGATCCGCTCCATCACTTCCGCCCAAAGTAACGTGTCCTTGGTTCCAATTTCATGAGATAAATCATCGATCCGGAAATCCCCCTTCTGTTTCTTTTCCCCATGGCAACGGATACAATAGCTCTCAAGAAACGGCTGAAGACCTTTTTCAAAAGACGCCACAGGCTTCGCGACAATTACCGCGTGGAAAAGCAGAGAAGGGAATAAAAACAGGCAAAGCTTCATCAGTGAAATTTAGTTTATACAAAAAGAGATGTCATAATAATCAAATTCATGGACAACTTTATAATTCATTTAGCCGGCCATATGCGCACCACGCCCTTTTCGAAAAAACCTTTGCCAGAAGCATCCAGCTTCAGGGTCAAAGGCCGGGTATGCGTATGCCCAGCCCGACCCACTGCGACAACGGTCCCGGATACTGATTCGCCAGTCTGCTTAAGGTTGTTCCCTGCAGGAGCGACCAACACTTTCATGCCCGACTTCAGCTGCTCGACCAAACCGATTCCACTCCCGAACATCGTAAAATTCATTTCCAGTCCTTTGATTAGGTCCAGATAACCGATAGCGCCGTCTTTTGCCAACCGTTCATCTTGAACAGCAATCTGCCGAGTCCTGAACTTAAGCAAACTCATCTCATCCAGAAACACGTGCCAACAAATCCGGCTGCGACCTTTGCCACGGCCATGTGTTTTCGCGCGCAAACGGTCTCCCAATTTTATATCGGAAAACTTCGCGGGTTTTCCGTCCTTCCAGTATTGCGTTTCCGAGTTCGTTTCGAGAGATAGTCCCTTCTCGCGAATAAAGCTCTTGTCTCCCCTAGCCCAAGTGAAGCCGATACGTCCGGATGACTCGTCAATTGTCTCAACGAAATAATATTCCTTGTGACCATTCAGCATATTCATCTCATCCTGAATATAAGTGAGCCAGTACCACTTTCCCGCCTCATTCAAATGCATCCGAAAAATCGCTCTTTCGCCAATGATGAAATCACTTAAGTCCCCTTTCGTCGCGTGGTGTAACATTTCCGCATAGGGCATAGCCGCAAAAGGATAAACCTTGTCTTCGCTTTCCGCACGAAATGACCCAGTTCGGGTTTCCAAATCAACACTTATCAGTTCACCCCAAATGCGGCGCATTTTCTCGGTCGGGACGATGACCTGTCCCTGCGTAATGACCCGGATGGGCTTCTTCGGCTCTTCCGACTCGGCGAAAAGAAAAAGCATAAAGCTCAACAGAAGAAAAAAACTGTGTTTAATAAAGCGGTTCATGAACAACAGAACTAGATGTAGACAAAAGTGAAATAGTGGACAAAAGTTTGTCAGTAAAAAATAAGATTCTAATATAAATAAATAGTCAAAGACCATGAAGGTTCATTTAGCTATTTTTTTTTTCACTTAAGAGGGTTAGGCAAAGATTCTTTTCCACGATTAGACTTTGGGCAGTGTTACGTTATTGACGCAATGAACGATTCCGAGACCACATAGAAGACAGCCCTTGAATGCGAAGCTAGATTGACGGCTTATGCCTTTGCCATGCTGTCCGATTATTAAGCAGATCAAGACATGGAGCAAAACGTACTCGTCGTGGTGGCGCAAAAGTACTAAGATGATGAAGACGGGACTTCTATTGGTGCGTGATGCCGAGCAATTGTTCGACTGCAGGCGCTGATCTATATTCGCAAAAATCGTCGTAAACAATTGGTCTGGGATCGAATTTCGCAAGATGCTGTAGACGCGGCATTTCCTGTTTCACCTGAACGACCGGCATTTCGTTTTCGAATCGATTGCCCAAACATATCTCTTGCAACACTACCGAAACGAGGGAGGAGCCACGGTATCCGACATCAACCTCACGCCTAACGTAACCGAGTGGGAGCACAGCATCGAGATCCTGCCCGAGTCCAACGATAAGGATTTCAGCGTGCTTTCGGACGGTTTCGGCACGGAAGTGAACCTCACCGCCGTGAACCTGCCCCTTTTCTCCGGATACGACCTGAAAACCGTGTCCAACGCCCAAAGTGCCCTCAAAGAGATCGACCACGTGATCGATTGCCTGACCCGTGCACTATCCCAAGCCGCCGCCAACGTACAGCGTCTGGAAAAAGAGACGGACGAGAACAGCAGGAGGATGATTGCGACCGAAGCTGCGGAGGGACGGATAATGGACTTGGACATGGCCGCCGAGGCAAGCGCCTTGGCCAAACACAACATTCGATACCAAGGATCAGTCGCGGTGTTGGCCCAAGCCCAGATAATCCCCAACACCATTCTGGGACTTTTGATAAACGGGAACCTTTAAAAAGTTCGCAAGCAATCGGCTTCGGCGTTTGTTCAATCGACCGGCGAACAGTGCGTTGCGGATGCGCCCCGAAGCAGGATATTCAGGCCCCAATTTGCTGAAAAGGGATGGACGAAACTAGTCGAGCTTGACGAATTCGATCGAGGTGAACTTTCGCATGTTTCCCACTTGGGTGTGCAAGACGCCATTCGCAACGGTAGCCGGCTTGGCGACTTCCTCGCGGCGATTGAGATCGGTTCCGTTTTCGCGGCTAATGTCCTTTGTGACAATGCGGACCTCGTAGCGATCCCCCTCGGCCAAGCCCTCGCCCCTGAAATCCTTGGTGGAGAACTCGTTGTTGTACAGTTTTCCGTTTTGAATGGTGGAGGGAATGGAAACCTTTGCCCATGAGGTTCCGCTCGCGCCGTCCGAATAGAGCAAGACCTTGAAGCTCTTATTGGTTCTGTCGTAGGAAGACACCTTGTACTGCTCCTTACCCGTGAAGGCGGGTCCGAGGACGGTGACGTCGTTACCTTTTTCCCCGGCGACGGCGTGCCTGATCACCTCGTCGGAGCCTCCCGCTATTTGCGAGTACCATTTCCAGACGTAGTAGTGGAGGTGGTTGGGATCCGACGGATCGGCGTAGTTCTTTGCGCTGAAGGCGCCTTTCTCGATTCGTACGATGGAAAAGGTTTCGTCGCTTCCGCGAAACCCGACTTTCTCGGTAACTATTCCGGCGACTCCATTTTTGGCAGGAATCACGATGTCGGGGGACAGTTTCTTGACTCGACCGTTGTAGTCGTGCCTCTTCGTCAATCCCATCGACCACGGGCTCGAGTTGTCCGACCATGGAAGATTGATCGTGTTGAGACCTCGCTCGAGAAGCTTGCCCATGATGGTGACGGCCTTGTCGTAGGCGTCCTTCTCGTTCTTTACTCCGTCGCCGTTGACGTCGTGGGAAAAGGATGAGTCGTCCCAGGTGATCCACGACTCCGAGGAAATCACCTGCTTGGAACGATAACCGGCGGCGTCAAGCAGGGAACGAGCGAGGTCGTAGTTTCCCCAGACCGAGGAAATTATGCTGCCGTCCATCATCCCGAATCCGTTGAAATGATCGGAAACGTTCATGTTCAGCGCGTCCACCAATCCCATGAGCTCTTTGTTTGCAATCAACTTGGAGTAGTAATCGCGAACGGCCACGGCGCCCTTCCCTTTCAAACCCCGGAGGGTTCCGCAAGCCTCGCAAGGGGAACATCCGGAAGTCGAGACGATTACCTGCTTCTCGGGAGAGGCGTCGTACACGCCCCTTATTGCCTTCGCTCCCTTGATGAAAATTTCGGAGATGAGAAAATCCACGTCGCCGCCGTTCATCATCCCCTGAAGATTCGCCTCGTGGTAGAGCTGGTAGGCATTCACGCGTCCCTTGAAATGAGTGGCCAAGCGGGTAACGAAGTCGCGATAATGATTCTCCTTGGGTTTCCAAGCTCCCGCCTTACCACTCTCGGACGCCCAGGCCGGGCAATGCCAAACAACGAGTTCCACCTTGACCCCTTCCGCCACGCAGGCGTCCACCGCATCCTCTATCGTTTTCAAGTAAACCGACATATTTCGAGCGTAGTCGACGTTGGCCTTGGACGATTCGGCGGCGTGCCAACTGACCCAGAACTGAGCGTAACTACTGTCCTCTGCAATCACGGGACGCTTGGCGTCGTACGCATTGTTGGCGGGACGCCCGGGGAATGGCTGCCACCTGACCCCGACGTGCATGTGATCGGTAGTCCAATCGTATCCCGAACCGGAAGACGTTGTCTTAATTTCCGAACCATTGTCTGCAAAACAGGCAAGAGAGGTAAGGAATAGAGAGAAAATCAAAAGAGGTCTCTTCATTGGCGACATACTACGGAGGCAATGATCATATATTTGTGAACGTAGCTGTTTTACGGCTTCTAAGGAAATCGCGCACCATCGGCCTCAAGCCAAAAACTTGAGGCAAAACGGGCAAGGCCATTACTCTTGGTCTAAAAGAATTCGGTATCGATCAACCAAGCTTTGCAATAATTGCATTGAAGGTTGAACTGGGACGCATGACGGCAGAGGTCTTCTCTTCGTCGAGGAGATAGTAGCCTCCCAAGTCGGCGGCAGGGCCTTGAACGTCGATCATTTCGCGAACGATGGATTCTTCGTTGGATGCAAGCTCGGCGGCGATGGGAGC
>JACNJI010000450.1 GCA_014382645.1 Verrucomicrobiota bacterium
TGTATCCAGAATAAATTCCATCCCTCAATGGACCAAGCGATTTCGCTCAGGCCAACCAAATTGAGCAACACAGTGACTGGAATTAATACCAGCGCGCCGGAGAGCATCGAGATCACGGCTCTTGGGTAGGGCGGAATCGTGCTGAGCTTCGCAGTTGACGCTCGGCTGAACCAGGTCCATGTCACCACTGACACCATCGCGAATGCCTCACCACCGCGCCATCCAAACTCTTGTTTCGCAGCCGAAAGCACAATTAAAGTGCCCCCGACCACAGCCATAGCGATTCCCATTGCTAGGCGAGGACTGATCTTCTCCTCCTTTAGGGTGATACCCATGACAGCCGAGACCAATGGAAGCGTCGTAGCCAGCACGGCTGCATTAACAGGATTTGAGTACTTCACCCCAAGGGTCAGCATAACAGTCGACATCCCCACCCCGATGCCGCCAATCAGTACAGCCCTGCGCCAGGGCCACGTTCTCCACAGATAACGCTGCCCAACGAGATACGCCGCCAGTGCAAGCAATAGACCCGCGAGACCAATGCGTGCCATTGCCAGCGTATAGGGATCCCAAGTCGCTAACAGCAGATGCGTAACGGGAAACCCCGTGGACCACAAAATGCCATAGGCAAGCCCGTAACTGTTCCCTTGAAGGCGACGAGTCACTCAAACCTCCGTGAGGGCTTACTTTGACAAGGTAAAACTATTGTCCTATTCAATTGCAAGAAATAACACCCCTTAGACCTCTAACGATTAACCCGCATTGTCCACACTGGTGCTGCACGAGGGCAAATCCTGTTCTCCGGGGACAAGCCGAACATCGTCTTTTTCCTTGCCGACGACGTCTCCCAGGATGATTTCGGGTGCTACGGGCATCCCGTAATCAAGACACCCAACGTCGACGCCCTAGCCAGTAAGGGCATGCGCTTCGACAACGCCTACCTGACCACCAGCAGCTGCAGCCCCACGCGCTGCAGCATCATCACCGGGCGCTACCCTCACAATACGGGCGCTCCCGAGCTGCACGTCCGCCTGCCTGAATCCCAAGTGCGTTTCCCCGAGCTTTTGAGGAAGGCGGGGTACTACACCGTGCTTTCGGGCAAGAACCACATGTTTGGGCACAAAGACCGGGCCTTCGACCGGATCACGGGCGGTGGAGGACCGGGCAAGGAGAAGGATTGGGTCGATCACGTCAAGGACCGCCCCAAGGACAAACCCTTCTTCTTCTGGTTCGCGGCCTCGGATGCGCATCGCGGTTGGGGCATATCTGACGATGCCCCGAAATACGAGCCCAAGGACATTGTAATTCCTCCCTACATGGTCGACACCGAGGAAACCCGTAAGGACCTCACCGGTTACTACCATGAGGTTAGCCGTTTCGATCATTTCATCGGACTGGTAATCGCCGAGTTGAAAAAACAGGGCATCCTCGAAAACACCATGATCGTGGTCGCCGCGGACAACGGTCGCCCTTTCCCCCGTTGCAAGTCGCGCATGTACGACAGCGGGATCAAGACACCTTGGGTCGTTTACTACCCGGACGTCATCAAGAAACCTTCGGTCACTCAAAGACTGGTCAGCGTGATCGACCTCAGTGCCACCTGTCTGGAACTAGCCGGGGTCAAGCGGCCCGCCTTCGTTCAGGGACGCAGTTTTCTTCCTATTTTGAAAGACACGAAGGCCCAAGTGAGGGAAGTCGTCTTTGCCGAACACAACTGGCATGTCTACAAGAACCACGAGCGCATGGTTCGCTTTGGAAACTTTCTCTATATCCGTAACAATTTCCCCGACCAGCCTAATCTTTGCTACGAGTCGGATGATCATTACCCCGCCGGTGCTGAATTGTGGAAGGCTCATGCCGCGGGCAAGACTACCCGTAATCAATTTCAGGTGTTTGCCAATCCCTGCCCGCCCGAGGAACTCTTTGAAGTCAGCGACGACCCACATCAACTGACTAACCTGGCTAATGCCCGCGAGTATGCGAAAAATCTCAAGCAAGCTCGCGCCCTGCTCGCCGACTGGACCAAGCAAACGGGGGATTCCATTCCCGCCAACCCGACTCCCCACCGGCACGACCCTCCCCGAATCGAGGACGGCAAGATTATCCCTCAGGGGAAGGCAGGGAAAAGAAACCCTCACGCTGAGATGCCGGGAGCTTCCAACAATGCCATGAAGGTCAACCACCCCGGCCCGCTGAAGCTGTAGCAAAGTCACAATGACAAAACTGGATCCACTCTCCATCGCCTTGCTCCTTGCCTTGGTCAAGAACCCGAACTCTTTCTCCAAATGGGGCGGCGCCAAAAAGTGCTGAGGCTTTCATCCAGACTACGCGCTTGTGCGGAAGACCGACGACGAGGTCGTCGAGGTGCATCTTTTTTTCTCCAACCACGAGATCAAGGTATTCAAGGGGCAATCCGAGGTGTACTGCGAAATAGAAAAGGACGCCCACGAAGGGCTCAGGAAATGGACTCGCATTTAGCGAATTGAAGAGGATGAAGGGAAATCACATCAATACCTTATTCTGAAATCTTTTCAGGGCATTAGTTAGTTATCGATTTCAAGAGCTAGTGTGATAACCATCATATAACCATGCAACACACTGTGACCTTCCGTCTCAAACACCCTTCGGGTTCTCCCGCAGAGGCTAACTTTCTATCATCCGCCGAGGGACTGGCCGCCATCCCCGGGGTGAAGGACTTTCGGATCCGCCGTCAGGTCAGTCCAAAGAATTCCCATGCCTTCGGTATATCGATGCATTTCGACAGCGACGAAGACTTTCAGTCATACTGCAAGCATCCGCTCCATGACGCGTTTGTCCAGGAACACTGGATACCGGAGGTCAGGGATTTTAAAGAGGCCGATTTTGAAGTCATTTCATGAAGTATTTTCTTTCATCTTTGTCTCTGGCTACCTGCCTCGTCTTGCAGACCTTGCTCCTTTTTCCCTCCGATCCGGTTCACGGCGTCGAGAAGGTCAAGTTCTCCCCGCACACCTTTACGCTTCCGGATGGTTTTGCCTTGAAGCAAGTGGCCGCGCCTCCCTTGGTGAAGCGTCCCATCCACATGTATTTCGACCTGGATGGATCGCTCTACGTCACGGATAGCTCGGGGAACACGGACCCGGCCCCGAAACAACTCAAGAACCCGAGGCATCGTGTTTTGCGTTTGGTCGACCGGGACGGCGATGGTGTGTTCGACGACTCGACCGTCTTCGCCGACCGCTTGCCTTTTCCGGAAGGCATCCTCGTCCATGAAGGCTCCGTCTACGTGGGAGCTCCCCCCCACATTTGGAAACTACGCGATACCGATGGCGATCATGTTGCGGATGAGCGAACCGTCTGGTTCGACGGTGGGTCCATTGAAGGCTGTGGAAATGATCTTCACGGGCCTTATCTAGGCCCTGACGGTTTTTTTTACTGGTGCAAGGGAGCCTTTGCACCGCAGAGTCACGTGCTTGGGAATGGGAGGACTTTTAACTCGAGGGCCGCTCATATTTATCGCGCCAGACCCGATGGCAGCCAACTGGAAGTTGTTATCACCGGAGGGATGAACAACCCCGTCGGACTCACCTTCAGTGGATCAGGGGAACGTTTTCTCAGTGGTACCTTCTTTGATCTTTCCGGGCCAGGAAAACGCGATGGGATTCTTCATGCCGTCTACGGGGGAACGTATGGCAAGCGGAATGATCGCGTTCTTTCCCCGCACCCGAATTCGGGACGCTTGTTGCCCGTTCTTTCTCAAATGGGGCCCTCGGCTTCCTCGGGAATCGTGATGCCCAAAAGTAATGCGCTTGGAATGATGGGCGATTTGCTCTGTGCGGATTTCAACCTGCGACGTCTCTCCAGACACCGGCTGTCCCGAACAGGATCGACCTATTCCGCCGAGATGAGCGCCTTCCTTGAAAGTGACCAAAGCGACTTCCACCCTACCGACGTGATCGAAGATGCGGATGGCAGTCTTTTGGTGGCGGATACCGGAAGCTGGTACATGATCTGTTGTCCGACCTCCAAGGTCGCCAAGCCCGATGTCCTTGGATCAATCTATCGGGTTCAAAGGAAGAATGCCCCTTCTCCCAAAGATCCCCGCGGCTTGGAACTTGATTGGACGAAGCCCCAAGTCGATTGGCTGTCCGATGAGCGACCTGCCGTGGTCAAGCGGGCCATCGAGACTCTTGCCAAGGTGAGCAACATCGATCAATTGATTGGAGCCAAGGCCCGTATTCCTGCTCTCTGGACGCTTCACGGAATTTCAGGAAAGGATGCCCGCGCTGCAGTTCGTAATTTTCTCAGGGACGAAAAAGTCGATGCCCAGATGGCTGCGGTTCATAGTGCGGGGCTTTGGCGTGATCCGGAGGCGGTGATGCCGCTGGTCGAGCTCCTTGCCTCCGATGATGCTTCGCTGCGACGATTGGCTGCCATGGCCTTGGGCAGGATAGGGGACCGTCGGGCGGTGAAACCTTTGCTCGCTGCAGGCTTGGTCAAAACAGATCCTTTTCTGAAGCATGCCATCACCTATGCCCTGTATGAGATCGGGGATGAGAAAGGTCTTCCCGCCGATCATCCCATGATCAAGCAGGTTGGGCTCATGCACAAGATCGACAAGCGTAGCCCGTCGAAGTACGTCATGCCCGAGATCCAATTGGCTGATGCCGTGAAACCGGATCCGGACAAGGAGGCCCGCCAAGGCAACCGCCTCGATCAGCTTGCCGGGTTTTTGCCCAAGGGAAATCCCGTTCGCGGGGAGAAACTCTTTCACGACGCGACCAAGTCCTTGTGCATCACCTGCCACGTCAAAGGGGACAAGGGAGTGGATTTTGGACCGGACCTTACCAGGATCGGGGCCATTCGCAGTGAACGTGACTTGCTCGAGGCAATTGTGTACCCCAGTTCCACTATCGCTCGCTACTACGAGCTCTTGATCGTGCAGAAAAAACAAGGCGAAGCGGCGGGTTTGCTGCGTCGGGACTCCGTCGACGAAATCGTCCTCGGTCCGGCTCCGGGAGTGGAGCAATCCATCCCCATGAAAGAAATCAATGGAGCCAAGTATTCCAACGTTTCCCTGATGCCCGAGGTTTTTGACAACCTCTTGAAACCCGAGCAAATAGCCGACCTAGTGGCCTATCTTAAAGAGGCGAAGGGGCCGGTTGCGTCATTCCCTACCGAGGATATTCCCTCCCATCATGCGATCAACCTGCCTG
>JACNJI010000452.1:0-2338 GCA_014382645.1 Verrucomicrobiota bacterium
CCCGAAGACCCGGCGGCGCCATCCCCATTTGCTGCAATGCCGCCGGATTCCGGTTTGCCACCTTTACCGGGCGTAGGAGATGTAGTTGCTCCTTCCCCTTTTGCTCCCTTGCCTCCCTTATAGCATATGTACAAAATTTCTCGGATCGAAATTTGGCTTGCGATAATTTTCTCTATTGCCGCCTTGGTATTCGTATTGTTGCTTTGGATGCGGGGTGAGGATGCCTCCACTCAGCTAAGTACGCTCAACGAAGAATTTTCTCTACTGGAGCAATCTGCGGCCGAAAAAAAGAGTGCCCAAGAAGCCAACCTAGCCCGAAAGAAACGGGACAATCAGAGCCTTCAGGATGAATTGAGCTCAATCAAGCAAGATACCATTTCTAACGAACGTCTCATTCTGGAATCTGAGTCTAACCTTCAGGCGGAGCGAGACAAGGTTGCCCAAACTCGTGATGCGACCCATCAGGCTAACCTCGCCATCGAGGCTCTAAAGAAAGAATTTGAGCATGCTCAGGAGGATTTCGATCGGCTAGCTTTGGCAAATCCCGCAAAAACTGCTGAGCTACAGACCATAAGAAATCGAATAGAGGAAGAACGAGCAAACGGTGAGGGTGTACAGGATCAGTTGGCTGACTATGCCGACGAGACCCGTACGCTGGACTTTCATTACAAGAGTGTGCTAGCTGCCCTTGAGCGAGATTTGAACGAGCGACCATGGATTGAGCGTGGGGAAAGCCTCTCTACCCGTGTACAAAGTCTCAACTTGAAAGCCGGAGTGCTGATGCTTCCCATCGGTCGCAACAAAGGCTTGGAGGAGAATATGCGGTTCATCGTCTCCGACAAAGGCCGGCGCCTATGCCAGATCTTGGTCAAGGAGGCTGGCTTATCTCATAGCGTTGCTATGATTATTCCCATGTTTGGGCGCATCGGTGGCTTGCGAGAAAACCAAAACGTTGAAATCACAAATCTCTAGATTTTTTGCATGGGGGCTTACCCTTTTGGCCGGAATCGCCTTTGCGATTGTTCCGGGCATCGTTGCCGAAAAAGAAGAACGTCGTGCAGATCGTGAAGATTCCATTGAGAACCTGAAGAAGGAGATGGTTGTAGACGAGAATGCCTCCAAGCTTGCCCTTGCAGCTGTTTTTCGTGAAATCAGTGAACATAGGGAAGCCATCGATGAGGCCCAAGGCGCCTTTAAGGAAACCAAAGAAAAAATTGATTACCTGAAAAGTGAGCTCGCCAAGGTGGCTGAAGAGTTCAAGGAAGCCGAAACGCAGAGCGAGGGATTGGTTCCTTCGCGTCTGGACGCTCAGTCCAAGCTTGCCGAAGTCAATGCACGGTTGGGGCCATTGAAGACCGATGCAGATGGAATTGCTGCCACGCGCAAAGGCTTGGAGGTGGAATTGGCGGGTGTCCAAAAGGAAACCCAAACCCTTCAGTCCAAGCTCGACAAACTTATTTTTGCCCGCGAACAAATTCTCGTCGATTTTCGAGACCGAGAAAAATTTTATCGAGACAGCATTAAGACCCCGCCTTGGATTTATTATGCCGATAAATTGAACGTCACCGTGACGAATGCCAGACCTTCGGGAGCCGGTGTGTTTTTACCCGTTGGCTATCAGGATGGCATCAAGAAGGGAATGGAGTTCCTTGTCCGTCGGACTGCCCCAAACGCCCCCAGTCGTCGTTCTAGACGCCTTCGTGCCACTCTCGTGCAGTCTAATTACTGCTTTGCGGAGGAAATCCCCGGCTTCGGAGAACCCAATGTATTCCTTAAGGCTGATGAACAGATAGAAATCGAGCGTTCCGGGGATTCGACACCAGAGGAGGGGGGCACGCTTGACAAGGAAGACGACTCAGCCCCTGAATCCAATACGTCATCCGATGGCGTAGCTACCGATTCCTAAATAATTTCAGTCCCAACCTAGCGTTGTCCTCTCACTTTTCACTTGCCACTTTTCTTTCTCCGGTAAAAGTTTGATTTCATGGACCCCCAGCCCGACTCCACGGGTCTACCGCCCGAAACCGACAAAATTTTCGAAGTGCAGGAAGATCCTACATCTAATTCAGACGAGGAACTCGCCGACATCATGGCCGATCCTGAAGTCGCGGAACCAGACGACTTGGGTGCAGGCGCTTCATCGGCGACTGTGGAAGGGATTATCCATCCGACCGCAGAGGATGGTGTTGACAGTGAGGAAGAACCTTTTTCGATGGATGACTTTGAAGAGAGTTTCACTGCCGAGGGCGACAATGGGCAGGACCCTACGGAATCTGAGGAATTGGAACCTGCAGCTGCTCACTCTTATGAGTTGCCGGCGGAATCGGTTGCCTCCGCA
>JACNJI010000452.1:2443-5176 GCA_014382645.1 Verrucomicrobiota bacterium
TGTAGAGGGCGAAGTTGCGGATTTCCGCCGATCTCTCGCTAATCTTGCGGCTCAAGCCGAGTTGGATCGTATCGCTTTTCTTCGAGATGGTCTTGCCAAACGAGGAGATCCGGTACCTACCTTGGCGGAAATCGCAGCGGACGTGAAAGGTGACAAGCTTCTTCAGCCCGAGGGTGATTGCGATCTATATGGCCGCCGACCCAATGCCCGCCTGGAAGGTTGGCAGGTCGGGCTTGCCTTTGGAGTCCCAAGAAGGGCCAAGCGTTTCAGCAAGACTTGAATGGCTTTCGTGAGCCGATTTCGAAGAAGTTGAAATAGGTTTATTTGTTCGCCGACATTATTCGGTTCTCTTGGCAGTTGCCCTTGGATGCACCCGTTAGGATTACTTGGTCGTTATAATTATTGCCGAAATCCTACTGATTTATTTCTCAGAGATGGTAAATCCGGATAAGCGTTAGAGATATCTCTATGATCAGTTACTCGGTAATTATTCCAGCCTACAATGAGGAAGCTCTTCTTGCGGATACCATTGCCGAGGTTCGACGCGGTATGGACGAGTTATTGCCAATCGCCGGAGAAATGATTGTAGTCGACAACAATTCCGTGGATCGTACGCCCAAGATCGCTATTGCCGCCGGAGCTCGCGTAGTTTTTGAGCCGATCAATCAAATTTCCAGGGCCCGAAATGCCGGTGCTCGAGAAGCGAAAGGCAAATACTTGTTTTTTGTGGATGCAGACACAATTGTACCTCACCCATTACTTAAACAGAGCCTGACTTTCATGATCGACGGCGACGTCGGGGCGGGAGGTTCTACACTACGCTTCGATTCTAAACTGCCGGAAGGCTCGTCGAATCACTTCTTTGCAATTTTTTGGAACTTAGTTTCACGATTTTTTCGTATGGCTGCCGGGAGCTTTATCTTTTGTCGCCGGGAAGCCTTTGAGTCCATAGGTGGATTTTCCGAGAAAGTATTTGCAGGGGAGGAAATTTTTCTATCCATGGCTCTTAAAAGGTGGTGTCGAAAGAGCGGTTACATCTTCCGGATACTGAAGTGTCATCCTGTTGTGACTTCTTCTCGCAAGCTGTTTTGGCATTCCAAAGCTAGGATATTCGGCGTGATTCTATTGCCGATGATTTTTCCGTTTGTTTTAAGGTCCAAACGCTTTTGCAGCTTTTGGTATGCAAGGCCCGATGGGAAGGGTGGGGAATGAGGCTATTTTATTCAAAAGGGTAGCGTAATCCCCATTGGTCGCGGATTTCGTCCAAGGTCTCCATTATTGAAATGCTTTCATCGAGGGGCATTACGTCGCTTTCCCATTTGCCATTTCGCATCAATTCCATGAATGCGGCGGCTTCATAGTTAAAACCGTTACCAGAAAAGGGTAGGGAGAAACATTCCTCCGATTCGTCATTGCGCGTTAAGATTAATTCTTGGGGACGCCAGCACTGCTTTGAGATTTTTAGCTTCGCTTCGCTGCCTGCAATTACTGTTTCCTGAGAGGTTTGTGCCTCAAAAGAAGAATGCATGATAGAAAGTGCTCCTTCGGCGTGCCGAAAGATATATGCCGCTTGCTCGTCCACTCCTGTTTCGCCTTTGTGCCAAGTGGAGACGATTTTTTCCGGTTTGCCAAAGAGCATGGAGGATAGGGATATCGGATAAATACCAATATCCAGAAGTGAACCACCTGCCAATTCCAGGTTTAGCAATCTGCCTTGTGGGTCGCGATTCTTGGCCTTAAAGCCGAAATCGGCCTGTAGGGAGCGAAGTTTTCCCAAGGTTCCGTTGGCAACGAGTTCACGAACCTTCGCCATTCCAGGTGGAAACCGTGACCACATCCCCTCCATCAACAATGTTTTGTTGGTTCGAGCGATATCGACCATGCGCCGAACCTGCTGTGAATTTACGGCCATCGGTTTTTCGCAAAGAACGGCTTTGCCTGCTTCTATGCACATTACGGTATTTGAGGCATGCTCCGTGTGGGGTGTCGCTATGTAGACTGCGTCTATTTCTTGGTCGGACGCTAAGGATTCGTAGGAAGCGTGACGATTGGCAATCTGCCACTTTTGGGCAAAAGCTATGGCAGTCTCGGGATTTCGCGAACCCACGGCCTTCAGTTCAGCATCGGTAAGGACGGAGAGTCCTTCTGCAAAGGCATTGGCAATGCGACCAGTGCCTAGGATTCCCCAGCGTATATGTTCTTTCATGATTCGACATGCAAATTCCGGATACGCGAAGGGCAAGCTCGAAACCAATTGAAACCGCACCTCAAGCTTGACCTTATACCCATCTCGGTTTTCTTTGAATCACAGATTCATCGCTTGAATCGTCAAACATTTTCCTCTCGCTATGAAAATTTCTTTCCCGCTCCTCATTGTTTTTCTAATCAGCGGCTGTTTTGAGTCAGGCGACTCGAGTGCATCGGATACCGGTCAAGTTTCGGTTTCATCGTCCGGGGGTCCCCCTGATTTATCCTCTGTTGTGACTGCGACAAGCGAGTCGCCTCATTTTAATAAAGAGATCTTGAACGCTCTGTCCTCGCTACCATTGACGGAGATCGATTACGATAGACTTTCGGGAGTCGTTCATGAAAGTCTGAATGATGTGCGCGGAGACATTGAGGAAGCCATCGGCAAACAGGAAAAAATCAACTACGACCGCATTCACTCCATTATTTTCCAAACGATATCGGATAACCTCAAGACGCAGAAACTTCCGGAACCTCCCCAATTCC
>JACNJI010000340.1 GCA_014382645.1 Verrucomicrobiota bacterium
ACGAGTCATACGTCTGTGTCACCGAGGTCATGAATGATGGAGTCCGGGACGTTTTGGGCGCGATTTGTCACCATGGTGTAGGCAAACTGGCATTCCTATTTCACGGACCTTGGTTTCCTGGCGGGACAGGTGCACGATTTCACGACTTTGCTGATAGCCGAATCGTGAATGTCAAGGGTCACGACATAACCTGTGTTGGAAGTGGAGGAAACCCATTCTCCAACGATTTTGGCTTCATCGTCATCGACCACAATGCCCTCAAGTTTCTTGGGATCAAGGGACTTTGCGGGGTCTTTGCCGGAACTGGCTTTACCACCCAGAGATTTCAGTTTGTTCTCCGCTTGCTTCAGGTCGGCTTCCCAAGTCTTTTGCATTTCGGAGTGCTTTTCCCTAATGTTGGCATATTCGTCTCGGAGTTCACGTTCGATGAAATTGGCCACGTTGCCGGGCACCGAACTGTCCGTGCTCCGGAATATTCCAGCGAGGGAATAATATTCGTCGGTGGGAAAGGGATCGAAGGGGTGGTCGTGGCAACGGGCGCACCCCATGGTAACTCCTAGAAAAGCCCGTCCCACGGCGATGATTTGCTCGTCCACGATCTCCATTCGCAGCAAGGCCTTGTCCTGCAGTTCGTAGTTGTGTGGTCCTAGGGCGAGGAAGCCCGACCCCGTGAGGTTCTCGTTGTACTCGGCATCTGTGGAGGAGTGAAGCAGGTCGCCCGCAACCTGTTCCTTCACGAATCGATCGAATGGTTTGTCCTCGTTGTAGCTCCGGATAACATATTCTCGGTAACGGGGAGCATTAGGGAATGCGAAGTTGCGACCACCACCCGTGGTATCGGCATAGCGGGCCACGTCCAACCAGTGGCGTCCCCATCGTTCACCGAAGCGCGGGGAGTCGAGCAAAGCGTCCACCACCTTGGCGAAGGCTTCGGATGAGTCATCTGCATGAAAGGCATCGATTTGTTCGTGAGTAGGAGGAAGGCCGGTTAGGTCGAAATAGGTTCGTCGAAGCAAGGTCGCTTTGTTTGCCGGAGCGTTGGGTTTCAAATTCTTCTCTTCGAGGTTGGCCAAGACGAAATGGTCAATCTCATCGGCAGCCCATGTCCCGTCGTTGACCTTTGGTAGTTCTGGAGCAACCAAAGGCCGAAAAGCCCAGAATCCACGACCTTCCTCCAAGCTCTTGCTTTGTGGTCCACTGCTTTCATGAGCAACTTCCATGGGTGCGTCTCGAGAATCTGGAGCTCCCATAGCGATCCATGTTTCGAAATCGGACAATACATGCTTGGGCAACTTTTTATTTGGAGGCATACGCAAGTCGTTGTCCTTGTATCGAATGGCCGTAAGCAAACGACTTTCACTGGGTTTTCCCGGCACCACGACAGTTCCGTTTTCCCCTCCATGCACCCAACCCGCCTTGCGGTCCAGATACAGATCCGCCTTGAGTTTCTTCGCCTTGGCCGAATGACACTGGTAGCAACTCTCAGCCAAGACAGGACGTATTTTCTTTTCGAAGAAAGCCAATCCTTCCGCCGTTTCCTCGGTCCATGCGGTAGTTGCCGTCGCAAAGCATGCGACGAACAGGAAACTGGCTATGGTCGGGGATTTCATCGAATATATTTTAGCGTGCAACTAGGTGCCGTTGCAAGGGTTAAGGAGCCGCAAAAAGTGATTATCGTAAAGCGGTTTTTTTTCTTCCAATGGAGAAAACGCGGTCGATTTTCGTTTGGTTGCCTTGTTTGTCGCGAATGGTCACGACGAGGCGTCCCTGTTTGAGTTGCTTGATGGTTTTTGGGAGACGAAGCTCATGGACGCCTTGGGACTTGGGCTTGAAGAGAGAAGCAAGATCTTCGCCTGACTTGCGACCTGCTACGTCGAAATCGGCGACCACGGACAAGCTCGGCAAGTCGAGACCTGAGTCATAGTCGTGGGCACCTAGAAGGATCCGCTCAAGAGGTGAGTTGTCGCCTGGCAGTGGATGGGAGAGCGTGAGGGTGGGGCGTGCGTCGTCCAGCATCCAGCCATAACCTCTTTCTTTCGGATTGTCGGGATCGAAATCGAGATCGATCGGGCAGCCGAGGTCGATCCAGCGGACGAGGGTGAAGCGATCCTCCTCGGTTAGATCCGGCACCTTGATGGATTTGCCGTTGGGGGCTTCGTAGGTTCCAGCTACGGCGGAAGGTGGCGGCATGCGTTTCCCGAGGTAGTCCAAATCCCATTTCGCACGATAATTTTTGCCGTCCATTTCCACACCTCTCAGGACGAGCTTGCCCGAACCGGGCTCTGGTTCGGAAGGATGGTCGTCATTAGAAAAGCCATCCAGACGGTCACCGAATATTTTCCATGTGAGGAGACTGCGCCGAGCCTGCATTTTACGTATATAGCGTGAAGCGTTCGGATAACCCCAACTGTCGTAACCGAATGGTTTGTGGCCGAACTCCGCCTTTTCATCGAGGGCCAAGCGGTAGTAGGTGCCGGGAAATTTCCCGATATGCCCGAACTGTTTATCCTCGTTGTCCGCATCGAGGACGAGCTTGCCCGCCGGCTTCTGCCATTTCTTCGTATGACAAGCCACGCAACTTCGGTCCAAGATGGGTTTCACATCTCGGAAGTACTCGACGTTGTAGATCTCATTCTTTGAGTATCGCAAACCGCTGGATTCTTTCGTGTCCCAGCGTTTATTGGTGTGATCGTGTTTTTTCGAGGTAACGAGGGGTGTTGATGTTACCAAGTCCCAAACTTTATAGTCGGACTTGGATGCGAGAGTGAGGGTGAAATCCGTTGGGTTTTGGCTGTGAGCATGACATCCGCCGCAGTTGTTGCGTATTTCCCCGGGTCGAAGTTGGTGCCAAGTTTGCGAGGAGTTGAGGACCATTCCTCGCTTGTCGATTGTTTGGAAAGTAAAGGGCGTGTCGGCGGGAATCTTGGCCATGAAACTAGTATCGGGATTGCCGTCGGGATCCTTTGATTGAGAACCATCCTGCTTGAATTTCCGCACGGGTATTTCTCCCGCGATACGCAATCTTTCGCTGGCATGGTTGTAGAACAAACGGCCTTGCTTGTCTCCTCTATGACGATCCGTGGTTGGATCCATCAGGAGAATGCGAATGGCATGAATGGCTTCGTTTTCATAGAGCCCGGCATCGGCTCCTTGGTTGTGCCAGTTAATGGGCATGCCGTTTCCGTGACTAGTGAACGCATCCAAGCCTTTCCATGGATCCTTACCGCCCGGATAGGACGCGGTTACGGAACCTTCCGGTACGGTGCCGTCGGGATAGCTGCCTCTTTTATATAGGCTCGAACCGCCGACGAAGCCAAATGGCGTACTTTCGGGCAAATCCTTGGATTCCGAGCCATCGTTGGCCAAGGCGGGGAGGTCGGCGGGTTCCTTTACTCCATAGATCCTTTCATATGGAACCACGGCTCGAGGCCAGGACTCGTTGTACTTGTTATCATTCTTGATTAGCAGGAGTTTTCCGGGTTCATCGATCACTTCCCCGTTTTTCAAGAGGTAAATGCCCCCGTCAAGTTGAGGCAGGTAAGCGTACTGGTGATTGACCGGCCCAGGCGAATAAATGGTCAGCATGTGGTTGTCGGGGGCTCCCGATGGGTGGGTGAACTTACCCGTCTTGGGCGATTTCTTCTCAGCCAATACCGAAGGGTCGGCGGGACCTTCCCCATTGAGGGCAAAAGGCGTCATCGAAACCGAGCCTGTTGGCATAAATGCCATTCGATACCAACGGCCTTTCCCATTGTAGTGACGGCCAAAGCGCCATGGTTTGTTGCGGGGATCCTTGCGATCACCGGGACCGAATGCAGGTTGTCCCGAAGGGGGATGCTCGGGAAGCTTTACATAGGCCCCAAAGCCACTGTTGTTTTGGTTGTAGTATTCCTCAATGACAATAGACCCATCACTCAACTGGGTCTGAAAGTGAAAGCCGTTTGAGGCTCCTCCGGGATCGAATGCACTGATGACGGGTTCCCAATAGGTTCCGTCGGGATGAATGCTCCAGATACCCCACGATATTCGGCTGCGGATACCTTGCGATTCCAAGCTGCTGAATATTACGCGACCATCGCGAAGGACTACCGGGTGCAGAGCTCCTGCGACGTTGAGGTGGCCGATTTTCTCGATGTTTTTGCCCAGCCCCTTATCGGAGTCGTCCATAACAAACAACTGCAGGGCGATTGCGGGATAACCGTTGGATGGTTTGTAACCGTGGCGGTTACTTGTGAAAATGATTTTGCCGTTTGGCAAAGGGTAGGGTCCCATGTTGTAGACACCGTATTCATAATAGGTTTTCCCTTTTTCGGGGGTGCGAAAGTCTGTTGCCCAATTTGCCGCCCCTAGGTTTGGCTCGAAGGTTTGGTCCGTAAGTTGTACGATTTTTCGCGATTTAAGATTGATCTTATAGATGTCGGCGCCTTGGGCGGGAGGATTCCATTGACTGCGTTTTTCGAGGTAGTGAATCTTGACGTAATAGACCCACTTTCCGTCGAAGGAAACCACGGGGTCCGTAACTGAGCCTAGCCCCCCTGCAACGAGCAGTTCCTCGGAACCGTCCGGGTGAAGAAGCATGAGATCTGCCCCTGGTTCCATGGTGATGGGCTGTGAAAAGTCAGCGTAGTAGCGCTTGTGTTTTTCGTCGCCCGCTCGTTGGGCACGAACATAGACGATGTCGTAGTCGTACTTGATGGAGTTGTCGGTGGAAATGTGGGATATTTTCGTCTCCAAAGTTTCGAGAAAAAGTGGTTCTCCGGGGGCAGCTGTCAAAGGAAGCATTCCCATTGCAGACAAAGAGAACAAAGCGCAAATCTTCATTATTTTAAACTGGGTTCTCGAATAACCTAGGTCAAACGGCTAAGTGACAATTGGAAAAACTTTATTCGTCGGGTTCATAGAGTAAGAGATCGTCCACTTGCAGGTTCTCCCCTGTGGGGATACGGAATATGATGTCCGTTGCCCGAGAACCTTTCTTGACTTGAAAATCCACTGCAGCGTTTTGCCAGATTCCTTGCTTTGAAACCTTGACTACATCTTCCCAAGCCTTGTTCGATACGGTGTCGTGCAAGCTTACTTGGATTTCCTTGGCCGAGGTGTTACATCGGAAACGCAGACGGTTTCTTTCGCTTAGTGGGCGTACACCCCGCAAGTTCACTCGAAGCCACGGGTTTCCCGTTGCTACGTCTTGAACGGCCTTGGCGGCATCCCATGCAAGTGGCTTTTCGTGCAAGACGATGTCGAAGTCGCCGGGCCATTCATGGCCTTTTCCTTGTTTTCCCGTATCAAACCAGCCAGTGAAAATGAACCGTCTTGGAAAGGCTTCCTTTTCTCCAATGCGGGCAGGTTCGAAGAGCACGACGTCATCCACCGACACCTCTGCCCCCTCTTCAACATAGAACTGGATGTCGTCTATGCGTTCGTCCTTTTCCAGTGGACCTCCGCTTCCGTCTGGTCTTCTTGCTGCGGTCATGTCTACCGTCAACGCCTGCCATTTGTCTCTTGGCAAATTCCTTAGCACAAGATGCCGATGATAGCCTTTTGATAAACTGTATATTTGGCAGCGAAGGACATCCGTTCTCTTCAATTGGCAACGAAAGCTCAAATGCGTGTTGCCCGCCATCGGTGGGCCAGGCACAGGATTAAATATTACTGCCTGATAGGTCTTGGATCGGTCGCCCATCTTTCGGTCGAAATCTTTTGTCTCGGTCGATCGGCATGCTCTTTTATTTGGTAATGATTCCGATAAACCAAGGGGCAGACTTTTTCGGATGGGTTCCCCTCGCAACCACCACCGTTTTTCAATGTCCGTTTCGTAATCCTCGAAGACATGTACTCGGAAAGGAACCTTCTCGTGTTCCACTGGTTTAACAACGGTCTTTCCAAAGACGGTGAGAGACGAGAAGAGGAAGAGACCGACTGCAATTTTCCAAGTGTTCATGTCCGTTTCTTTACTGTGTTGAATCTGTGAAAAAAAACGGCAAGGTCTATTACCTATCAATGGATATCTTTTTTGCAGAGACAGTCGCCGGATGTGTCCGGATTGCATGTGAACATAATGCTGTGATGGAACTAGAATTCATTGAAAAGAACCTTTTTGGAACTCCGATTGCCATTCCCAAAGCTTTGCAATGTGCCTTTAACGAAAAGCAATTGGGCAAGGGAAGCACCTTGCTTCCGCGAGGAACTGAATTTCAGTTTATGGTCTGGAATGCCTTGCTCCAGGTGCCTTTGGGCCAGACCGTGAGTTACGGAACAATTGCCGAGTCACTTGGAGGGAAGAGTATGGCTAGGGCGGTTGGAACCGCAGTTGGGGCAAATCCTGTGGCAATCCTCATTCCCTGTCATCGCGTACTTCCAGCAAACGGTGAAACGGGCGAATACCACTGGGGTGCGACTCGGAAGAAAAGCTTGCTCGGTTGGGAAAAGGTCAACAAGCATGCATCGCAATTATTCAAAAGCTTTCATAGGCTTTGAGCTAGGCTTGTTTTTCTTAATGGCGAAAGCGAATTTCTTATAAAAAAGTATTCTCACATCATCTGGGACTGGAACGGAACCATCATCGACGATGCCGAATTATGCGTCTCGATTGTAAATGAAATCCTAGAGGCTAGAGGGTTGCCTGAACTTTTGATAGAGGAGTATCGAGAGCAATTTGATTTTCCCGTCCGAGAATATTACAAAAGTCTTGGGTTGCCAGACAAAGGGGCAGAGTTCACTGACATCTCATCTTATTTTATCGAAAAGTATCATATTCACTGGAAAGAATGCCCTCTGCAGAAATACGCAAGGGAAGTCGTTTCAACAATAGACTCGCTTGGGGTATATCAATCATTGCTTTCGGCGGGTAAGGAAGATCATGTGAAATCTTTTGTTCGGCATCATAATCTACATGATTTCTTTTTTGCCGTCGTCGGCACTACAAATATCTACGCTGATGGAAAGATAGATCGAGCAACAAGCTTTATGAACACTTCAGTGTTGAAGGATCAAAGGTATTTGCTCGTTGGAGACACTTTGCATGATTATGAAGTCGCACAAGCTTTGGGCATTGATTGCCTGCTTTTCTCGAAAGGTCATCATTCAGAGAAAAAACTAGCTCAAACCGGTTCCCCTATTATTCACGAATTGGATCAATTGCTGGAGTGGGTGTCTTGAGTGAATTTAAAAAAAAGCGTCCCGTATTGTTGGTTGCTGCGTTGCCAGTTGAAGCTCGGCCGCTTGCTTCTGCCTTAAATCTCAAGTTTTACTCTCATGGGGAATATCGTAATGATAAGTTTACTTTGATTATTACAGGCGTTGGAAGAATTGCATCCGCCATCTCTACGACAAAAGCCTTTTGCCTGAACGGTGATTATGAATCAGCTCTCAACTTTGGTCTCTGTGGTTCTGGGGATTCCAAACACGAAATCGGGGAAATGCGTTATGTGAATCGGATTCGAGAGATGTGCACAGGTCGAGATTTCTTTCCGGACCCTTTGATTTCCCATCAGTGGAAAGAATCAGCGATTCAATGCCACGATTTGCCGGTACAGGACCGAAAGGTTATGAATTTCGATCCTCTAGCCGAGGTAGTGGATATGGAGTCTGCGGGATTCTTTCAAGCAGCGGCCCATTTTCTACCGCCCCATTCCATCCATTGCATAAAAATAGTCTCAGATTATTTAAATGTCTCAAAGCAAAGCATCAAAGTGATTGAGGATTTAATTCATTTAAGGATTTCTGAAATCTCTATTTTTTTAGAACGCATTTGTAGGTCAGTTATTATTTCTCCTCCAAAAATTCCTGCTAATTTCCAGGAATCCGTCGACGCGATATCAAAATCTTGGAGATTAACGAAGACACAAGCTCACAAACTAAACCGAACAGCGATTGGCGCACATTTACGTGGTGCTGATTTTGGATTGATCATAGACAATTCCGAACAGGTGCAACCAACCTCCAAAACTGATCGTAACATAGCATTTAGAAACCTTTGTCGTGAATTGGCTCAATAAACCATTCTCTCATATATATATTGAGCACGGTGCGAAGGACTATCCTACGACTATTAGAATTATTGAAAGTTTCCCCCGTGCTGAAATAATCTTTATTAATAACTACAAAGAGGTTTTTAATCGCAGAAACCAGAGTTTCGCAGCTCAGAAACTAAGCCAAAAACTGATTCTAGCTAAAAAAAAGTCTGATTACATTTACGACGGGAGTCACTTCGTGCAGGAGGGAGATGAAGTAGATTATTTCTACACTGCGTTAATGCTAAATTGTCTGTACGATTGTTCTTATTGCTACCTACAGGGTATGTTCTCCTCTGCAAACTTGGTTCAGTTTGTTAATCTAGAAGATTATTTCTCTTCTATAACTGATTTTATTTCCAAAAGAGAAAATAAGCAGAAACCAGTATTACTCAGCATATCACATGATTGCGATTTACTGGCTTTCGAAAAGGTATCAGGGGTTTGTCGAGAATGGATACGTTTTTTGGAAGACCATTCCGGGTTTGATATTGAAATCCGGACAAAGAGTGCAAACTTTTCGGCAATTCAGGATTTACCTCCTAACGATCGCGTACTCTTGGCTTGGACCTTGTCTCCTCACGCCGTCGGGAAAAGTTATGAAAAGGGTGCCCCGGTCACACGCAGGCGTATTGAGGACGCCTTGATGGCTGCTTCGCATGGTTGGGGTATCCGCCTTTGCTTTGACCCGGTTATCCCCGTGGAGGGATGGCGAGAGGGATATTCAGATTTGATAAACGAGATATTTTGCAAATTTCCAATGGAACAGTTAAGAGACGTTACTGTCGGAACTTTTCGGATGAACGGCGATTATTTTCGAAGAATGGCTCAGGCAAGACCTACCGAGGAATTGGTTTATCGCGATTTCGAGCATAAGAATGGTGTGGTTTCCCATACCTGCGACGAGAGGCTCGAGATAAACGATTTCATGACACAACAGTTGTTGAATTATGTACCGGAGGATAAGATTCGCACATGGTCGTGAGATAATGTTAGCGATTGACCGTCTAACCAGTCGACTTATCCTTTTGACCCTTTCGTTGCTCTCGAATGAATCGCGTTTACATCAAGACTTATGGTTGCCAGATGAACGAGCGTGACTCGGAGGCTGTTTCCTCCAAGTTGCGAGCTCGCGGTTATTCTATTGTCTATGATGAAAAAACTGCGGACATTGTTCTTCTAAACACTTGCAGCGTTAGGGATCAGGCGGAACAAAAAGCGATTGGCAAAGCCGGCTATCTCGCCTCTCGTAAAAAGAAAAACCCTAACTTTGTGTTTGGGATTATGGGATGTATGGCTCAAAACCATGGCGAAGATCTGTTGGATCGACTGCCGGATTTAGACCTTATTGTCGGAACTCAAAAAATTCATCGCATTCCAGATCATCTCGACAATCTGGCGTCAACAATTACGGGTTTAGGTCCTTCCCCGCAAACAGTCATTGACTTGGGAGATGAGCAGGATTCGCAAAATGAAATCCGTGAGCATACGCCAGATCAGCTCAAGGTTTCAGCCTTTGTTTCGATAATGCAGGGATGCAATATGAACTGCGCATTCTGCATCGTTCCAAAGACACGTGGCGAAGAACGCTATCGTCCCATTGAGCATATTGTGGCAGAAGTGGAGGAATTGGTATCGACTGGCACGCGTGAAGTCACTCTACTTGGACAGATTGTGAATGCCTATGGTCGCGGGCAAATACCTTATTCCAAAGGGAAAAGTCCTTTTGTTCAATTGTTGGAGGCGATCCACGAAGTAAACTCTTTGGAACGCATTCGTTTCACCTCCCCACATCCCGTAGGCTATGGGAAGGACTTGGTGAATGCTTACCGTGAATTGCCCAAATTGTGCGAATATGCACACCTGCCCGTTCAAAGTGGTTCTAATCGCATTCTGAAAGCGATGAACAGACCATACACTAAAGAGAAATTTCTTCGCATTGTCGATTCTTTGCGCGAATCAGTGCCGGATATTCACCTGAGCACTGACATTATTGTCGGTTTTCCCGGAGAAACGGAGAATGACTTTGAACAAACCAAGACTCTTTTTGAAGACGTGGGATTCGAAATGGCCTTTATTTTCAAGTACAGCATCCGTACGGGTACGAAGGCTGCAGACATGGCAGACCAGATACCTCGAGACACGAAGGAAGCCCGCAATCAGGGATTGCTTCGTATTTTGGAAAAGAGCTCGCTATTGCGAAACGAATCATTGGTCGGTACTTCTCAGCAAGTTTTAGTCGAAGGACCGGCCCGCAAAGGTGAGGGCAAGTACATCGGTCGTACGCGAGGATTTTGCAAAGTGATTTTCCCCGGAAGCAAACGGATGGTCGGCCAATTACTTGACGTTAAGATTGAGGAAGCGACCGTAACGGTTCTGCATGGTATTCCTGTTCTAACCGAACAGACTTTGGAAGAGTTGTCTTCCGTTAATTAGAAACTGTATTTATGGATCTCTTTTTTAATACTTTGTTCACTGGCTGCATTCTTTTGGCATTAGGTGCCTACTTGGTTTGGAACCCAGCAACTTCGGAACCTATCGTAAAGGGTTTTCCACGGTCGAAGATCACCGCGATTGCGACGATGACGATTGCAGCAGCTTGGTTCTTGTACCGGCACATTTTGCATCTTAGCGAATCGGATTTTGGTGAGCACAAGGTGTTGATCGCTTTTATTACCGTGGCGTTGCTTGTGATGTCTTTTAAATTCCTTCCCGATTTTCTGGCCGTTAGGGGTGCTTCGATCTTAGTTTTGTTCTATTCGAGAGAAGCTTTGGATGCTGCTTTTATGCAAGAACCCGAGAGTCGACTGTTTATGGTTTCTATCGTATATGTCGGGATTGCAATAGCCCTTTACCTTGGCGCTTGGCCTTATCGGTTAAGGGATTTCTTAAACTGGCTCTATGTCCCTAGCCCGCGCCTTCGTATTCTTGGGGTGTCGATGGCGGCTTATGGTTTGTTACTGGGCGCTATAGCTTTTGGATATTAATGAACGATATTGGTTCGTGCGGAATTGTACTTCTTGTTTCCGGACCAGCGGGAATTGGTAAGACTACGGTTTGCGAGAGTTTGTTGGCGGAATTCGGCCCCAGCCTAGAACGAGTGGTTACGGCTACAACGCGAGCCCCTCGAGAGGGAGAGCTAGACGGAGTGGATTATCACTTTCTGTCTATTGAAGAGTTTGAAAGAAAGGTTTCGGAAAGTGAGTTTTACGAACATGCATTGGTGCATGGGCGACGTTATGGCACATTGAAAAGCGAGATCAGAAAACGATTGGAAATGGGCGTTGATCTTCTGTTGAACGTAGATGTTCAAGGTTTCGAAGCGTTTCGAAAGGCGAGCGAGACGGATCGGTTCTTGTCGGGTAAACTTCGGACGATTTTTTTGATGCCTAAAAACTTGGAAGAGTTGAAACGTCGACTAACTAGCCGGGGTACTGACTCCGAAGAAGAAATCGAACGCCGTATGGCTACGGCCAGAGCTGAAGTAGCCCAAAATGGAGAATACGACTACTGCGTGAACAGCGAATCGATGGGGCACGATCTTTCGTGTGTGCGGAAGATTTACCTCGAGGCAAAAGTCTAGGGGGTAACTCTTTCCCCATACTTAGACAAAAGTCTAAGTGGCAAGCTCTACGCGTTCGGACTCGGGCCAATCTATATGGAAGAAGTTCCCTCGTTCCTCATCCGTACGTTCATAGGTATGGGCGCCAAAATAATCTCGCTGCGCTTGAAGCAGGTTTTGGGGAAGTCGGGCACAGCGGTAGCCGTCATAGTAGGCTAGTGCGGAGGCAAAAGTGGGAATCGGCACACCATGTTCGGCGGCGGTGGCCACGACTTTCCGCCAATTGGCTTGAGCGGCGGCAATAGAATCGCGGAAGTAGGGGTCGAGCAGGAGATTAGCTAAAGAAGGATCTCGCTCGTAGGCCTCGGTGATTTTTTGCAGGAAGGCGGCCCGTATGATACATCCACCTCGCCAAATTTGGGCAATTTCACCGAAGTTCAGTTCCCAGTCGTATTCGTTTTGAGCTTCGCGCATGAGCTGAAAACCTTGGGCGTACGAGCAGATCTTTGAGCAATAGAGTGCGTCACGAATGGCCTTGACGAATTCCACCTTGTCTCCCGAGAAAGAGTGCTCAGGTCCCGACAACACGGATTCGGCTGCCACCCGTTCCTCTTTTACGGCGCTTAGGCAGCGAGCGAACACGGCTTCTGATACAGTTGGGGCGGGCACGCCCATGTCGAGGGCGTTGACAGAGGTCCATTTCCCCGTTCCTTTTTGACCAGCAGTATCCAGCACGATATCGACGAAAGGTTTGCCAGTGCGAGGGTCTGCTTGTTTGAGAATGTCTGCCGTAATCTCTATGAGAAAGGAATCAAGTGATCCCTTATTCCAGTCGTCAAAGATTTCTCCCATTTCCAGCGGAGTTAGATCGAGAAGGCGTTGCATCAAGTCATAGGCCTCGCAGATCATCTGCATGTCTCCGTACTCTATGCCATTATGAACCATCTTAACATAATGGCCGGCACCGTTTGGCCCAATATAGGCCGAGCAGGGGAAACCGCCTTCAATCGGTTTGCCGGGTTCGGCGCCCTCAAGAGGTTTTCCATTCTCAGGATCAACTTTTGCGGCGATTGACTGCCAAATGGGTTCGAGTGTCGCCCATGCCTCCAAATCGCCTCCCGGCATGAGAGATGGCCCGAAGCGAGCGCCCTCTTCACCACCGCTAACTCCTGAACCGATGAAATGAAAGCCTTTCCCCTTGAGCTCTTTTTCGCGACGGATTGTATCGGTCCACTTGGCATTGCCCCCATCAATGATAATGTCTCCTTTGTCCAAGTGAGGCAGAAGAGAATTTATCACCGCATCAGTTGCTTCTCCCGCCTGCACTAAAAGAATTATTTTTCTGGGTCGCTGAATCGATGATACCAACTTCTCGAGTGATTCGCAATCAACAAGGCCTCCGGGAGTATCCGGATTGCTTTCCACGAAGGCTTTTGTCTTGGATGAGGTTCGGTTGTAAACTGAGATGCGAAATCCGTGATCCGCAATGTTCAAGGCAAGGTTTTGCCCCATGACGGCCAAGCCTATGAGACCAATTTCTGAAAGATTATCGTCCATGATTTTTAAATTTAAAAGGGAACTATCCCCGCTAGTTCTTGGCAGGTTGAGTTTTCAACTGCCTCAATTGACGCATCGATCGAATTCTTTCAAGAACCAATGAGAAATTTCTCCGATATCTTATCAGTTCGGCTTGGTGAGGGGATACTTTCTTTTTCAAACATTCTGACCTAATGGAATTGATCTCACAATCTTGCCATGCAGAAACATGGACAATTTTCAGGAGATCAGATTCTAGGTGTTTCATCGAGTAGTCACTTGTTATATCATCTCTGATTTTTTGCGACGGACTGCACAGATCCTGTCGTTCTTATGTGTTACCATCCGATTTGAGCACCTTAGCTAGGACATTCCCATTTTCAAGTGCCGGAAACTTGCCATTCATGACCGTTTCTGATGAGTAGTTTGTCTGCATCGAGTGGTCCCCATGTCCCCGCCGCATAGGTGCGGAGTCCTTTGGTTCCGCTTTCAGCCCAGTGCTCAAGCACGGGCGTGAGGAGACTCCAAGAAGTTTCCGTTTCATCTCCTCGAATAAAGAGAGTTCCGTCTCCGTTCATAGCATCGAGGATGAGACGCTCGTAAGCCTCCGGTGTATCAGAACCGAAGGTCGTGTCATAACCAAAGGAAAGTTCGACTGGTTGGAGTCGAGTCGCAAGTCCGGGTTTTTTCGAATTTAGGGTGAGAGTAACGCCTTCGTTCGGTTGAATGCGTATAACTAGAGAATTAGGAGATATGTCAAAACGGTCTCCCTCACCAAAGAGGATTGCGGGTGGTCGACTAAATTGAACCGTAATTTCGCTGGCTTTGCGCGACATGCGCTTACCCGAACGGAGATAGAACGGAACGCCTTTCCATCGCCAATTATCAAGATACAAACGAATCGCCGTGTAGGTTTCGGTAGAGGAATCTTCGGGGATACCTTCTTCCTGTAGGTAGCCGACCGCTTTCTCGCCTCCAACCAAGCCTTCCTTGTAGAGTGCACGAACGACATCGGTATCATCTCCGTCGAGATCGAGTGGGCGAATCGCACTGAGAGCCTTTACTTTTTCGTCTCTAATCGCTTCGGGGTCGAGAGAAGAGGGCGGTTCCATTGCAGTAAGAGCAAGCAATTGCATGACATGGTTCTGGACCATGTCCCTTAATGCGCCACTTCGGTCATAATAGCCTCCTCGCGACCCAATTCCTATGGTCTCCGCCACAGTGACCTGAACGCAAGACACGTAACGGCGATTCCATATCGGCTCAAAAATGGAGTTTGCAAAGCGCTGTACGAGAAGACTCTGTACGGTTTCCTTCCCAAGGTAGTGGTCGATGCGGTATACTTGGGACTCGTCAAATCTTCGATTTATAATCGCATTAAGTTCCTGCGCGGAAGAAAGATCACGACCAAATGGTTTTTCGATTACGACCTTTGAGGAGGCAGGAGTTCGCCTGTGGCGACGAGCCAAACCTGAATTTCCAAGGTTCTCCAAGATAGGCTTAAAAACGTTTGGCGGAGTCGAAACATAAAAAAGGCACTGCGTTTCGGTCCCGATCGAACTTTCGATTGCACCGATGCGTTTGCTAAGTCGGTCGAAAGAATCCGGTGCGTCGTAAGGGCCTGCATGGTAGTGGAGGTTGCCGGATATTTGCCCCCAAATCTCTTCATTAAGAGGCCGGCGGGAGTGCTTCCAAATGGCATCTCGCATGCTCTGGCGAAAAGCTTCGTCGGACAGTTCGCTTCGCCCATATCCGATAAGGTGAAAATGCTCGGAGAGCAAACCGTCAAATCCAAGATTGTAAAGTCCGGGCAAAAGCTTACGGGCTGTGAGGTCGCCCGATGCTCCGAAAATAACAATAATAGTCGGTGGAGCCTTACGACTCGAATCCCGACTTTGTCGAGTAGAAGATAATTCTTGTGACATAAATTTTAAGATTAACAGTTATCTAATGAAATCGAGGGGGGAACAACGCAACGTTTTCGTGGTGAAAAATTTCCGGTTTGCCTTTGGCGCCAGAAGGTAAATCGACTTCAATTACGTCTAAACGGAAGTGATCCGGCCTTTGCTTCCGTTGGTTGAGATAACCCTTGCAGACCCTGAGAAGCACTTTTCTCTTACGAGGAGAAAGACTATCGTAACCGGAAACAAGAGAAGAGGTCGAACGAGCTCGTACCTCGACGAAAACCAGCACCTCCTTATCTTTGCAGATCAGGTCGATTTCATCTCTTCGGTCCATGGGGTTACGCCAGTTTGCGACGAGAACATAGTAGCCTTTGCCCTTCAGGAATCTACGAGAAAGCCACTCTCCGTATCGACCTCTTTCAGCTCGTTTCGCATCGTTAGACAGACCACCAATCCGCCAGTATATAGACTCGAACAAGTGTCGCAGAGGAGTTCGCTCCAGGCGGAATTTCAGCGCCATTCGTGCTTGGGGTATCGACCTGCAAGCTCATTCTTAATCGTCGAATAAGAATCTTTCCAAAAGGCGGCAAGGTCACGAGTCACTTGAACGGGTCTGCGATTGGGAGCCAGTACCTCTACTCGCAAAAGATAGTTTCCACTGGCAATCGTCGGCGTGTTGTCGAGATCGTACAAGTCTTGGACGGTGGCGGCGAGGGTAACTTCGCCATCCTCGTCGAAGCGAAGTCGAGCAGGGCTTTTCCTGGCGGGAAGATTGATCTCCTCCGGAACAAGTTGATCCAACGCGGTTCGTTGTTCGCGTGATAACCATTCGCACAGAAAGGGAAATACATCCTTGTTGCGAACAGAGCGCCAACTTTTGTCGCCGAGGCAAAACTGCTCTAGCACCAGGCGACGGGCGGCATCGTCGATAGGCTTAATTTCAAGCTCAGGACATTGGGTCGCGGCAAAGTTTATGCGCGCTACAAAACGATCGCATTTGGCATTCCAATGCTTTAGCCGCAAACGCCCTGACAAGACTTCCGCAGCAAGAACGCGAGCAGCATCCTCGGAAGTGGGTTCCCCGGATTTTTCCTCCGAGAGAACGAGGTCGCGAAACTTTTTAATCCGTCGGCATACAACAATTCGGGATTCTTCGTCAAAATGAGTTTCCTCTCGATGTGAAAAACTTTTTGGAAATATTTCCTCGAGCCACTCCTCGCGAATCTCCGTGGCGAGACTCAAAACGAGGCCCACGTCTCCGCGCATTTCAATTTCATCTAATTCCGCGGCAACAAGAAGGTCGGCATCGCGGGCGGCGCTCTGCCGACGAAGCTCGCCATTTTTTCCATTTGAAAGAGCATATACGAGCATCCCTGAGTTGCGACGCTTGCCGATATGATCGGGAAAAGCGCACAACAGGCATTTAGCTAAGTCTGCAGGAGAGCATGACAGATCGTCATCGTGGTTTATGCCGGCAAGAGACAGATAGCGTTGAGAAAGGCGGGAGGCATCTCGGCAACGGCCTGCATGGATGCCGATATCTCGACAGAGCGAAGGATCGAAGTTTCGTTCGGCTACTAAACTCCAAGCACGCAGCACACGAAAAAAATCAGTGGCGATTTCATCTTGATCGGCATCTAAAAGATCTTCCCGCTCTTTCTCGAGGCGTTTATCGCGCAAAGGTAGCAAAATCGGACGATCTTGACTTAGAGCCAAAGCAAGGGCAACGGCAGGAAGGCAATCTCGATCTCGAGCTTCGAGCAATGCTCGGGCATGACGTGGGTGCAGAGGGAAAGCGGCCATTTCCCTCCCTCGGTTCGTTATGGATCCATCCATGTCTAGAGCTCCGAGATCAGCCAGTAGACTTTGGGCTTTTTCGAGGGCTAATTCTGTGGGTTGTTCAAACCAACAGACTGTTGAAGGTTCTTGCCCGGCGGCCAATAAACTCAGCATCGTTTCAGCAAAATCCAAACGGCAAACTTCAGGGGTTTCCGCCGCAGGTCGGTGTTCGTGCTCCTTTTCTCCCCAAAGCCTCAAACAAAAGCCAGGAGCAGTTCTACCGGCTCGGCCAGTTCGTTGGTCCGCCGATGCACGACTGATTGGCTCCGTCAAAAGGGCATTTATACCACGTCTCGGATCAAAACTCGCTTTTTTCGCTAAGCCCGAGTCGACAACCACTCGCACGCCATCAATAGTTAGGGAGGTTTCCGCCACATTGGTCGCTACCACCACTTTGCGACGTTCACTTTTGCGAATGGCCGCATCCTGCCGGTCCGGTGGCAAGTCGCCGTAAAGGGGTAGAAGATCGAATCCTTTCATGTGATGGGAACGGCTCAATTCTTCTATGGTTTTTCGGATTTCGAACGCACCCGGCATAAAGACGAGAAAATCCCCATTGTATTCCGAGGAGAGGCGGATCACTTGTTTTGCGGCTCTCTGCCATGGAGGTTCATCCCTGCCGGCACCCGCAAAAGAAACCTCAACAGGGAATGAGCGACCATCAACCTGAACTACAGGACAAGAGCCAAGGTATTCACAAAGCGGCTCTGTTGAAATGGTCGCTGAAGTCACTACTAAAGCGAGATCGGGTCGCGAAGTCTCTTGGATGGTTTTGGCCAAAGCGAGAGTAAGATCAGACTCCAGGCTGCACTCGTGAAACTCATCAAATATGAGAGCGGAAATACCCGCAAGATCAGGTCGTGCCAACATTCGTCGTAAAAGCAAACCTTCGGTGACATATGCGATTTTGGTTGCGGAAGATGTTTGATTGTCGAAACGTACCTGATAACCAACCTCTTGCCCAACGGAACTGCTCCGTTCACTCGCCACGCGCCGTGCAAGCATGCGGGCGGCAAGCCGGCGTGGCTCAAGAACTACAATTTGGTCAGGGAAAGACCCGGAGTCGAGCAACATTTGGGGTAATTGGGTCGACTTCCCCGAACCCGTTGGAGCGGTAACAACCAGACGCCGCTCACCACGGGCGGCGGAAACGATATCGTCGACTCTAGAAACAATGGGAAGCTCTCTCTGCATGACGGAACTGATATCCATCAAAACTCGAAAAGTGAGAAACGCGAGCAAACAACTAGGGGTGATTCGTGAGACTCGCCCCCCGTGCCCATGTCAAAACTATACCCGATGCCTAAATCTAAGAACTCTTGATTTTTCTTGGCTTCGCTTTTGCGGACCTCGGGAACATGATGGCAAGAACTCCGTTAGAGAGAGTAGCCTTCGCCTTATCGATTTCTACGCCGTCAGGCAGGTTAAGAGAGTGGGGACCATTTGGTTCATTGACAATCGAGTTTACCACCCCGTCCACTTTCTCTCCAGAAATTAAGCGAAGATCCCTCTCCAACTTGATTGAAACCTCTTTTTTCGAAAAACCAGGCAAGGACAGAAAGGTTTCATCGCGGTCTTCTTGGTCAACCCACTTAATAGGTGCTCGAGGTTCACTTTGATCATAATGAGTTAAGGATTCCCAAAAGGCCTGAGCAAGTGGGACGAACGTGCGACCAAGTTTAAGAAATTGATTCAATTCATTCTCAAGTGAACTGGTGATGTTGTGATGATTTATACGCATAATTATTTCCTCCTTTGATTTTAGATGGGTTAGAGTCAATAATCATGCAAAATTTTAGCCAGAATCTGAAACTTGTCAAAATATTGCCAGTAAGTAACTTAACACATTTTCGTGCGGCCACAATGTGCCTTAATCCCACTTTTATGACTACAAGGAAGGATGACCGAACCCACTGGAGTCAATTTGTCTCCGTCTGTTTGTCTTTAGGTTGAAGCTCGAAAAGGGTTGCGCCCCAAGAACCTGAAGACTCGTCTCCGAGGCGGAAACTCTTTACGAACGATAACCTGCGAAGGGTCGCATGTACGGTTTCACGCAAAGTTCCGATTCCTTTTCCATGGATTAGACGACCGTGTAACATCCCGCGCAAGCGACATTCGCATAAGTAAGCCTCCACGAGGTCGCCAATATCGGCGGGACGAAACCCATGGAGATCGAGTGTTCCGTCAATTGGGATTTCTACGGGTTCTGTTTCTCCATTATTTTTCATCTTGCAACTGATAAAATGAAAAGTTTTGGTAAGAAGAGTCTATTCCAATCAACAAACATCAAAGGAAAGCCAGTTCATGATAATGCAGTCGATACGGATTTCCGTTTTTTTGTTCGCAGTTTCTATAGCCGCTAACGCCCAGAGTTTTCAAGAGCGCATTGCAGACTTAGACGAAAAGGCAGCTGAGTTGCAACGACGACTTCATGAAAATGAACTGCGTTTGCAACGCCACTCTGAAGTAATGGAGCAAGCTCAAGCCAGACTCAAAGCTCTCCAAGCAGGTAAACAGTTGCCCGTGCGATTAAAGATACCCGCTGCCCCGCCAGAACCTGCCCACTCGACCGGTAAAACTCATGCCCCGCCACCCATCGCACCAAAACAAAGACTTCCTAATAAGCAAACTTATACTCCAATCCCCACAAGGCATGTAGAAATTAGTAAGAACAATACCTATTATTTCCAAATTTTCAGCGGATATGTAATGCCAAATAACGCTCACATATCGCCTGAAAACAAAGTGGCCGACTACGACAACGGATATTCCGTTGGCGCTGGAGCAGGCATCGATTTTGGTAACTGGCGGATGGGCATGGAGTTGTCTCATCGCAGTTACGATAATTCCGAATCCGGCAAGGGGCATGCCGAATTAAACACCCTAATGATTAATGGTGAGTGGGAAGTAGGTTTCTGGGAATCCAATGTCTTTTACATTGGAGTCGGTTTGGGTCCTAGTTTGGTTAAGATCCAACGCCCTTCCGGCTATTGGAGTTACAAAAAGAATCTTCTCGCTTACCAATTGTCAACGGGGCTAGGACACCGTTTTACTGAAAGCTTATCAGGTCGGTTCGGATACAAGTACTTTTCTACAGCTTCCACCAATGATTTTGATCCCCATGGCTCTCACGCTCTAGAAGCAGTATTGGAGATAGATTTGTAATTGTTCAAGACACTTTCTGATGAACCAGAGCCTCTACTGGCCGAAAAAAACGAATTACCTAGAGTGCTTTGCTTTGCTTTGATGAATAAAAGGCGTCGATTTTTTGTGAGACGTCACGATAAGAGATATCAGCGGAATACACCAACTTGAATTCCTCGATTGCGGCATCGTGTTTTTCCATTGCCTCCAGACAGCAACCGAGTTCGTAGATTGCTTGCTTTTTTCGGTCGTCCATGACTTGTAACTCCCTCTTCAATGCACTGAACTGTTCAATTGCCATATCAAAGAATTTTTTGCGTCTGTAGGCACGGCCAAGATACATGATTGAATCGAGACGTACGTTGGCGTTTCGTTGAGCGAGCTGAAATTGAGATATCGCACCATCGTAATCCGCTGCATCGTAAAGCAGGCGACCGAGTTCATAGCGATAACCGTAATCGTTCGGGTATCGCTCGACGAGAGATTCGATTTGCTTACGATGATATTCGGCTTTTGTGGCGATCGTTTGGTCTAATCCGGATTGATTGTCAGCATCTTCGGGTTCGGCGGCGAGCGCTGCTTTCCATTGATCAATGGAATCATCGTAATATTCGAGGGTTAGTTCCCGCTCCTTGTTCTCGAGTGAAACATCCGATTGACCAGCCTCGTGCTTGCGAGCCTCCTGAATCCAAGCTATGGCGTTTTCGATATCTCCTGCACGATGATAGAGATCGCTGAGCTGGCGATAGTTGTTTAAGTTTTCGGGCTGAGCCTGCAGTTCTTCGTATGTTTGCTGAATAAGATCTTCGAGGCCTTTGGCGTCGTTAACGGACTTGCTTGCTTGTTCAAGAGATTGAGCTTCTTTTTCGTCTTTTAGCTGAGTTCGATAGTCTTCGGACTCCTCCCACTTTCCCTTGTGCATTGCAATGGCAACGGATGCTTTCTTCATAAGATCCTCTGCGTCACCGTCGCCAGGGCTTTTGCTCAAGATGGCATTGCCTGTCTTAATAGCGTTTTCCGTATCTCCCACAACTAGGTAGGAACGACCTAAGTCTTTGAGGTTTAGTATGTTGCCTGGTTCTAGTTTGTAGATGGTTTCATAGGCAAATATCACGGTTTTGTGCATCTCGAGGTTGGCTGAAGCATCTGCCAGCAACTGGTGAGCGATCACATTTCCAGGGCTCTTAGCAATGAATTCTTCTGCCTTAACCAAGGAGCCCTCGGGATCTTTTTCAGCCTTGTTTCCCATTCGAAAAGGAGCTGCGGTTACTTTCCCCAAGAACTTTGAGAAACCTTTGGTATTGCCACCGGTAACCTTGATCTGAAGGGCTCGCAGTTTTTTCCGAAGTTCCAGACAACCCTGGACTTGCCTAAGGACAGATCCATAGATTTCCAGTGCGTAGCTCGGGTTGGTTCTTTCCGCAGTCTCCGCAGCTTGGAGCTGTTTGATTTGCCGGGGATCCAAATCCGCGATGGAAGTTTCCTCAATCAATATAAAGAATTAGGTGTCAGGGCTAGAAGTGAGTTAGTCAAAAGTTCAATAGCACCATGTTTTACGCAAATCTCAATGCTTTTCGTAACGCTTGTTCCAAGGTAAGGAAAACTTCTTCTGCTTGGTTTGAGGCGAGAGCCTCCACCAGAAGACGAATTTTAAGTTCGGTTCCAGAGTAACGAAGAAGGACACGCCCTTCTTTTCCTAAACTTTGTTCTTCACGGGTCACGATTTCCATCAGCTCGGGCAATGATTCGAGCGGAGTTTTCTCTAGAACGCGGTAAGCATTCTCAATGCATGGAGCTAGATCGATTTCATCCGCAAGAACTGATAGCGGGGAATCCGTTTCAAGCATGGCTTGTGATGCAAGAAGAAAACTGAGCAACCCGTCACCCGATGGAAGATGATCACTGGCAATAATATGACCCGATGATTCACCCCCTAAGTTGCCACCAAGCTCTCTCATGAGCTCTGCCACATTGCGATCGCCAACCTCTGAACGAGCAAGACGGACATCCAAGTTATTCAGACTGCGTTCCAGACCAGAATTACTCTGGACTGTGGCAACAAGGACATTGCCCGAAAGCTTGCCTGTTCTTTTTGCATGCAAGGCTAGGAGGCCGAGGAGTTTATCGCCATGGACGACTTTCCCTTGGTCGTCGCATAGAATTACGCGGTCGCCGTCGCCGTCGTGGGCTAGACCTATGTTGGCTTGCGTTGCCTTTACTTTTTCAGCAAGTACTTTCGGATGCTCGCTTCCGACCTTATGATTGATGGCGCCTTCACCATCCGCAATGGTAATTACCTCGGCACCCAATTCTCTTAGGATTTCGGGCGTAGTGACTGTAGTTGCGCCGTTGGAGAGGTCGGCCACGATTCTGAAATCGCTAAGAGCGTTTTCCGGCAATATGCCCAAGATGTGGTCTCGGTAACTGGGCAGAGTGTCTAGATGCGGAAAGGACTTGACCGATAATCCTTCGTTCGCGACCTGGACTTGGGAGTCCCCGAGGATGTGCTCCTCGACTAACCATTCTTGATCCTTTGACAGTTTGCGGCCCATATGGTCGAAAAGCTTGAAACCATTGTCGGGCGCTGGATTATGTGAAGCCGTGACCATAATGCCAAATCGCATTTCGTTCACGACTAACGCATGGGCAAGAGCTGGCGTGGGCAGTACTCCGGCCAACATCGGAGAAAAACCGCTATTGAAAAGGCCAGATGCGATAGCCGAAGCCAGTTCTTCGCCCGATGATCGCGTGTCTCGGCCTATGAGGACGGTACCGCCATGCTCGTCTTTCCGGGCTAAAAAACTACCTATGGCCAACCCAAGGCTGTAAGCGAAGTTTTGATTGATACAAGATCCGCCAACTTTGCCGCGGATGCCGTCCGTTCCGAAAAAACGGTGATTAACGATTTTAGTCATGGTCGGCGTAAAACTCCTTGGCTTTTTGCAACCAGCTCCGGACCCGTCCCCCTAAAATCAGCTCTTTCGCTATGATCGCCCCTTCACGAACATCTGCAGCTTTCTCCGAAATGTAAAAGGCGGCGCCAGCGTTTGCGGCGATGGTGGATAAAAGACCCTCGGGCGCAAGGCCATGAAGTAAATCATCTAGAATTTTCAAATTGTCGGAAAGATCACCGCCTTTCAATTCGGATTCATCGCAAGATGGTAACCCAAAAGACTCCGGCCCCCAGTTCTCCTCGTGAACATCAGCAAGTTCTCCGAATCCAGCAGCAAGGTTTTTACCGGCACAGGATATTTCATCCATACCTCGCCCTTCGTCGAGTTTCCCATGGACCACAAGCCCTCGTCGTAATCCGAGAGCGTTCAGAGTAGACGCCATCGGCACCACTAAATCCGGCGAAAAAACTCCTAATAGCTGAAGGGCGGGTTGGGCCGGGTTAATTAGAGGGCCCAAGAGGTTGAATACGGTTCTTCGGCCTTTACTGGCAAGATTTTGCCTGACAGGCATAATTTCCTTGAATGCCGGATGGAAATTTGGGGCGAAAAAGAAAGTGAAGTCCAATTCCTTTGCCGCGGCAATCAGGGTGGCAGGTGAGGGAGTGAGATGAATCCCAACACCTTCCAGGAGGTCTGCGCTTCCACATCTCGACGTAATGGAACGGTTTCCGTGTTTGAGTACGGGAACACCTCCGGCAGAAAGAGTAAAGGCAACGAAAGTAGATATATTGAAACTGCCGGACTTATCTCCGCCAGTGCCGCAGACATCAATGGCTGCCTTTGCTAGACTATCAAGTCCCGGATCTCTCGCCAATTCTCGAAACCTAGATGCGAATGCGGCAACCTCCTCGGGGGACTCGCCTTTATCTGCCAGTGCCAGAAGGAACCGTTCTTTGTCCGCGGCATCCGGGTCAGGCGAAGCGAGAAGGTCCGAGGCAGCCTCAATCTCAGTCTCGTCCAGGTCATTGCCCGATTCAGCTTTGTCGGAGAAATTGTTTAGAGTCGTTTCAGTCATTTTAATCGACAGGTTGATTGGAGTTCGAATGTTCGCAAGTAAAACAGATGGATTGCCGTTTTGCCAAGACTCGCGGTTTTCAATCTTGCCAAGGCAGGTCAAAAGTCGCTTGAAGCTTTACAGGATGCGAAGTTTTCTTGGAATCTTATTTTTCTCTGTATTTGGAATTCCGACGTCTGCTTCCGGCGTTGAGAATAATTCCACTTTAGTGAATCCGGATCAGCACTCGGCTTTGGATTACGGTGATGCTTTGATTTATGGTTTGGTGGAAGGTATTACGGAATTTTTGCCAGTTTCGTCTACCGGTCACTTGATTCTAACTAAAGAATGGATGGGCAAAGCAAATGAGGAGGAAGTTCAGTCAGCCTTAAATGCGTATTTGATAGTGATACAGGCCGGAGCTATTCTTGCAGTTGCGTTATTGTATTGGAGAGATGTCTGGGCTATGGGCTTGGGCTTGCTTGGACTTGATCCTCGTGGACGAGCTCTGGCTCGCAATGTATTGTTGGCGTTTTTACCCGCAGCTGCAATCGGCCCTTTTCTCGATGAAATCATCGAGCAAAAACTTTTCGGGGCATTACCTGTGGCGATTGCTTTGCTTGGCGGTGCTGCCCTTATGTTCGCTGCCGAGCGAATGAGAGCCAACCGCGAACGAGTCGACGCCTCTGGCGCATCGACGGAGCTTAGTAATATGCGACCAATTGACGCTTTTGTCATTGGCCTCCTGCAATGCGTGGCGATGTGGCCGGGCACAAGTCGTTCCATGATGACTATCGTTGGCGGGTACCTAGTTGGATTGCGTCCTGCACAAGCGGCGGAATTCAGCTTTTTGCTTGGACTGGTTACTTTGACGGCGGCGGCAGGCTACAAGACAGTTACCGGAGGTGGCGAAATGATTGAGCACCTTGAGCTTGGCCCTGTTTTATTTGGTTGTCTCGTTGCGGGCGTTTCCGCAGCCTTGGCCGTTCGATGGTTGGTCGGTTTTCTGTCTCGACGAGGCTTAGCCTTGTTTGCTTGGTATCGAATTGTGCTCGCAGCGGTTATTTTTGTGATGATTGGAATGGATATGCTTGTTTAGTTCGTGAGCTTGACTGCCGGCCCATGAAGTGATTTTATAAGAATGTTTTCAAAGAGGAAGCAGACTTTTAATACCTACCAATTCCATTCACCATGGGCCAACCAAAGCGCAAACAATCCAAGCAACGTAGCCGTAAAAGGCGTGGAGCTAATCGTTTCATCGCACCACAACTTGCCAAGGATGCGGACGGTTCCGTTATCCGTTCTCACCATGTGAACCCGGAAACAGGACAGTATCGCGGACGACAAGTTCTCGATCTCGAACTCTAAGCCGTTTTTGGCTGCTTCGGTGTAGTGACGTCCGAGGCTAGAGTTACGTTGGCCATCGATGCGATGGGCAGCGACGAAGGACCTAATGAAATTCTCGAGGGACTTGTGCTTGCAGTGGAAGCAGCTCCTCGTGGCGCCCGATTTGTAGTGGTAGGACAGGAGGATGTCTTGGGTCCGATGATTGAAAATAAGCCTCGATTGAAATCGGCGAATGTGGAGATGCGCCATGCCTCGGAAATTATTTCCATGGGCGAAAAACCCATTGCAGGTATTAAGCAGAAAAAGGATTCTTCCATGTCTCGAGCCTTGGAGATGGTTAAGGAGAATGAAGCGGATGCTTTGTTGAGCTGCGGTAACACTGGATGCCTTATGGCTGGCGGAGCTATCCGCCTTCGCACTCTTGATGGTGTTGAGAGGCCGGCACTCTGTACGATTTGGCCCGGTCGAGAGCGCTACTTTACACTGCTTGATGCAGGAGCCAATCCGCACCCGAAGCCCATACACGTAGCTCAGAATGCCATTCTTGGATCAAACTATGCTCGGGTTGCCTTAGGTTTGGTGCGACCCCGAGTGGGACTCCTTACGATCGGAACCGAAGAAGGCAAGGGAAACGAACTAATTCATCAGACGCACGAGATGCTCAAAAGCATCAACGGCAGCATTTTAAACTACGCGGGCCTCATCGAGGGCTCTCAGATTTTCGAAAACATAGTGGATGTCGTTGTGTGTGATGGTTTTGTGGGAAATATAGTGCTGAAAGCCTGTGAGTCTTTAAGTAAGTTGATCGGTAGTTTTCTTGATGAGGAATTACGCCGCAACGCCTTGCGGAAAACTGGGGCATTGCTTTCGAAGGGAGCGTTCCGCAGCCTCAAGCAAAGAATCAATCCCGAACAGTTTGGAGGGGCCCCTTTATTAGGTCTACGCAAACATGTAATCAAGGCGCATGGATCATCCAACAGACACCATGTATGTGGTGCCATAAAAATTGCTCTCGATCTGGTGCAATGCGACATGATCAGCCAAGTTCTTGCTGACATTACCTCTGCAAACGAAATCCTGCGCCCGGAAGTATCCTGAAATTCAGTTGAGTGATTCTTTAATGATTTCCAATTCTTCCGCCATCGTAATGTTGGGTCTTGGTTCCTATGCCCCCGAAAATCGCCTTACCAATCTTGAATTGAGCAAGAAAGTCGATACTAGCGATGATTGGATTTTTTCCCGTACGGGCATTCGTGAGCGACGAATCGCTTCAGATGAAGAGAGCACTAGCGATCTCGCAATGCGTGCTGCCCAAAATGCATTAAAAGATGCCGATGTATTGCCTGAGGAAATTGACCTTGTGGTC
>JACNJI010000136.1 GCA_014382645.1 Verrucomicrobiota bacterium
CCACCAATCCGTATCGCTCCATTAATTCCGAGCGGAGAATAAGGACTTCTTTTCCAATAGTTTTTTCCTCGTTGAGAGTCGGTATGCAGAGAGAGATGGTAAGGCCCTTACGCTCCTTTTCCTCGACTAGCTTGCGGAGATCCCAGAAATCGCTGTGGTGGAAGGTGTTTTGTTCCAGCCAGTTCTTTGTGCCGTCCGTCATGCGTCGCAAAGTCCCTCATCGATCGCTTTCAAGAGTGCCATCAGCTGAGCGAGACCCTTGAATAGTGGTTCCAGATGTACGGTTTCGTTTTCGTCGCGAAGGTTTTCGGCAGTGGTGAGTCCGAGGGTTACGCCGGGGTGACCTGCTTGGACGATTGCGTTTAGGTCTCCCGTACTTGGATCCACCTTGGGAGTGATTGCGAGGGAGTCCATGATTGCACGGGTAGTCTTGACCAATGGATGGGTGAAAGGAATACCGCAGTTGGGTCGTCGGGCCACGATTTCAAGTTTTACTTCGGTGCCGGATTCCATGGAGAACTCCTCGGAGAGATCTCGGACTTGACTCTCCAGATCGGTCACTACGGTGTCGGCCTCGCTAGTGATTTCGAAGCGAAGCGAGCCGCGTTTGGGAACGGTGTTGTAGGTGGATCCGCAACGGAGTCCGCCAAAAACGACACTTGTCTTTGGCTCGCGCGGCACCGGTATTTCCATGATTCGCCCGACTAAGCGAGAAAGGTGGGCTATGGCACCGGACGCTCCGAATCGGTTCCAGTCGTAATCGCCTGGGATTCGCAAGCTGATCTCGCATCGCAAGGCACCTAGGCCGGAGTAGCTCAAGCGTCCTTGTGTCGCTCCTTCCACGCAGATGCCGGCTCGAAACGGCCGTTGGGCGGTTTCCAGAAAGTGATGGGCGCCTTCGAGATTTCCTCGACCGAGGCTTTTGACGTTGGCGAGGAGAAGGAGGTCGTCCTTAAGTTTGAGGCCAAGTGAGTCGAGGAGTGCGGGGAGGGTTAGAATAGAGGAGAGACCGATGGCATTGTCCGCGATGCCCGGACCTATGATTCTGTCAGAACCCACGCACATTGCGTGGTTGGTTTCGTGATCAAAGACGGTATCGGCGTGAGCCATGACGAGAATGGTGTTTTCTCCCTCGGAACCGGGGAGAAGGGCCGAGGCGTTTCCGCAATCATCGATGGCGGGTGCAACTAAGTCGTTTTCCCGAAATCGATCGATGACGAAGCGTATCCTGTCTCCTTCTCCAAAGGTAGGGGAAGGAATTTCGCCTAACAGAACTGCGTTCGCGAGCAGTTCTTCTCGAACTGCACTTAGTCTTTCGACTTGTCCGGGAATTTCCGCCAAGAGTTTGGCTAGAGTTTCTTCGTCGTTGATAAGTTTGCTCTCCATGTTTGTTTCCTTGCCTTTAGGAAAAAGGAGCCGAACTGGCCACGTCAAAGTTTTCGAGAGGTCTTTGTTGTTGAAAAACTTTGGTCATTTGGACATGGGTTTACTCAAGTCGCCGCAAGAGCGATTTTTGTAGCATCTCATGTCAAAAAAAATCGGATTTGTCTCTACTCGTTTTGCGGGGCAGGACGGGGTTTCTCTCGAGAGCGCCAAATGGGCGGAAGTTCTTTGGGAAGATAGACACGTCAGCTTTTGGTACAGTGGCAGAAGTGATCGTGAAGCTGACATCAGTCATGTCGTGCCCGAGGCTTACTTCGGGTTTTCCGAGAACAAGTGGATAAACGAACGTATCTGGGGGACCGAGCGTCGCAGTCGTTTACTGACCGAACGAATTAGAGATCTTTCGGAATACATAAAGGGTACCCTTTATCAATTCGTAGAGCAGTTCGAGATAGACATCCTTATTCCTCAAAACGTGCTGGCTATTCCGATGCACGTTCCCTTGGGGATTGCCCTGACGGAGTTTCTCTCCGAGACCCGTATGCCGGCCATTGCCCACCACCATGATTTCTACTGGGAGCGCACGCGGTTCTCCGTGAATGCAGTGCCCGAATATCTAGATATGTCCTTCCCCCCTGATCTTGCGAATATGCGCGATGTGGTAATTAATCAGGAAGCTCAGGAGCAACTTGCCCTCCGCAAGGGTATTTCTTCTTTGGTGATTCCCAATGTCTTTGATTTCGACAACCCACCCGCGCCGCCCGACGACTACGCCGCCGACGTGCGGCAGGAGTTGGGGTTGGCTCCCGATGACTTTTTCATTCTTCAGCCAACTCGGGTTGTCCCTCGCAAAGGGATCGAGCAATCCATCAAATTGGTGAGTCTTCTCAAAAACCCAAAGTGCAAACTGGTCATTTCTCATGAAGCAGGTGACGAGGGTTACGAGTATTACGGGATGCTCAAGCAACTCGCCAAAGAAGAAGGCGTAGACCTCCGCTTGGTCGCCGACCGGGTGGGCGAAGTGCGGCAGCGTGATTCGAAGGGTCGAAAGGTGTACACCCTGTGGGACCTTTATCCTCACGCTGATTTCGTTACTTACCCGAGCATATACGAAGGCTTTGGCAATGCTCTTCTTGAGGCGGTTTATTTCCGCAAACCCGTCCTGATCCACCGCTATTCCATCTATGTCCGCGACATCGAACCGAAAGGCTTTCGCCTGCTAACGATGGACGGTTTCGTTTCTCCATCCCTTGCCGACCACGTCCGACGAGTTCTCCACAACGAATCTTACAGAAACGAAATGGTGAATCACAACTACGAGATTGCTCGGCAATTTTACTCCTACTCTGTCGTTCGCAGTAACCTGCGAGCCTTTATCTCAAGCCTCACTGGCTATTAGTCGTTTGAAATGAACAGCATCTCGTCCATCGTGAAGCGTGTCTCCAACTCCAAGTTGAAGACTATTCGCCGTCGCTTTCAAAAGTTATACGGAGCTACCGTCGCGGACCAATTGCTTGAGCGTTTTTATCACATCCTCGGTCGCTATGGAGTGGGAATCGATGCTCCTCGGACAGATTGTTTGTGGAGCGAGAAGGACGCCGTCCTCATTACCTATGCCGACATGGTTTACGAAAAAGGCGAGGTTCCCCTTGAGACTCTCCGCCACTTTTGCACTGAGCGTTTGAAAGGCGTCTTTTCCATAGTACATCTTCTGCCTTTTTACCCTTGGTCTTCCGACGATGGTTTTTCCGTCATCGATTATCGTGAGGTGGACGAGCGCTACGGGGATTGGGAGCATGTTCGGAGCTTTTCAGGTGAGTTCGATCTAATGTTCGATCTCGTGCTCAATCACTGTTCCGCAGGAAGTGACTGGTTTCTGGATTATGTCTCCGGAATTGAACCTGCTCTCAACTATATTCGAGAAGAAGACCCGGAGGCCGATCTCACGGCTGTCGTCAGACCCCGTTCTTCTCCTCTCCTTACTCCTACCCCCACACGCGATGGCGAGCGTTACGTGTGGACCACTTTCAGTTCCGATCAAGTCGATCTGGATTGGCGTTCTCCCGATCTGCTCTTCGAGTTTCTCGACATTATAATGAAATACGTTTCCGCAGGTAGCCGGATTCTGCGACTGGATGCGGTGGCTTTTCTTTGGAAAGAAATCGGCACGAACTGCTTGCATCTGCCTAAGACCCACGAGGTGGTTAAGCTCTTGCGGAACTTTCTGGAAGTCATTGCCCCCGACGTCATCATCTTGACGGAAACCAATGTTCCGCATGATGACAACATAAGTTATTTTGGTCGAGGTGACGAGGCTCACATGGTTTATCAGTTCGCTCTACCTCCCCTTGTCTTGCACGGTTTGCTCAACGGCACCGCCGCTCATCTTACTGAATGGGCGACCCATTTGGCACCTCCGCCTCGCGGTTGCTCCTTCCTTAATTTTACCGCCAGTCACGACGGAATCGGAGTTCGCCCTCTCGAAGGCATACTTTCACAAGAAGAAATCCTTGCCCTTGCCGAAAAGGTCGAGGCGCGTGGGGGGCTTGTCTCCATGAGGTCGCTTGAAGACGGTTCCGAGGTTCCCTACGAATTAAATGTTACCTACTTCGGCGCCCTTGCCGAACCGGCAGACGATGCAGTTGGAGAAGCTCGTTTCCTTTGTTCCCAAGCGGTGGCTCTTGCCATGCAAGGGGTTCCCGCTGTTTATTTCCATTCTCTCACCGCAACTCCCAACCATGTTCAAGGGGTTGAGGAAACCGGCCACAATCGGAGTATCAACCGCCGAAAATGGGAGCACGGTGAACTTGCGGAAGTTCTCGATGATGCCGAATGTCTCGGTGCTCGGGTTTTCGACTGGTTGTCGCGCCTGCTGCGACGTCGGGCATCCTGTCCTGCGTTTCATCCTGATGCACCTCAGGTCATTAAGGAATACGGTCCCGATCTGTTTGCCGTCGAGCGCACTTCTCTCGATGGTTCCCAAACTGTTATTTGTCTCTTCAATTTCACGAATGCCCCTGTTCCTATTCCCGGAGCAATCCATCTCGAGGAACTTTTTCTCGATGGAAAAGTTCGGGATCTTGCAGGCGGTTCCGATATCGCCATTGGCCCGGAGGGTGTTGTTCTGAGACCTTACCAGACTCTTTGGCTTGCTCCGCTTTGAACCTTTTACTCTTTGAAGATCAGGCAAACGAGATCCTTTTGCCCATTGGAGATCCCCGGGTCGTACATGTCAGAGAGGTGTTGAGACGTTTGCCCGGAGACGACTTCGACGTTGCCATCGTAAATGGTCCCAAGGGTAAAGCGACTATATTGAAGGATGGTACCGCTGGATTGCTCCTTTCCTTTCTTTGGCAAGAAAGTATTGAGGACGATCGAATTCCAATTCGTCTTCTTGTCGGTCTTCCCAGACCACAGACGGCTAGAAAAATCCTTCAGCAGGCAGCCAGTTTAGGCGTCGAGGCAATGGATTTTTTTGGAACTGACAAAGGCGAGCCTTCCTATGCCGACAGCAAACTTTGGAGTTCCGGCGAGTGGCGTCGCCATCTCCTTCGTGGCGTCGAACAAGCTTTCTCTTCTTTTCTTCCCGTCGTGAACCGTCATCCTAATATCGAAGCCGCTCTTGCCGAATCACCTCGTGCCGGTAGCCGTTTCGCCCTCGACGTATACGAAGCCGCTGCCCCGCTGGCTTTTGCTGATTCTGCCCTTTCGCGGACCTCGTGCCAGCTCGCCGTTGGCCCTGAACGTGGTTGGTCCGCCCG
>JACNJI010000455.1 GCA_014382645.1 Verrucomicrobiota bacterium
AGTTGTCTCGATGAACTATGCTCGCTGGGACTGGCACGGAGGAGACGGCATGAATTACCCACGTTCCCGCGAAGAGTTCCCGTTACTGGATCAAGGTCTGTCCGCCCTTATAACCGATTTACACGAGCGAGGAATGGACAAAGACGTTTCGGTCGTGGTGTGGGGCGAGTTCGGTCGCACGCCAAAATTAAATAAGAACAACAGTCGCGACCATTGGTCTCAGACATCCTTCGCATTGCTTGCAGGAGGTGGCATGCGCCACGGCCAAGTTATCGGCAGCACCGACAAGCAAGGTGCGGAAATAGTCGATCGACCAGTGAAATTCCAAGAGGTATTTTCCACTCTGTACCACTGTCTCGGAGTGGATCCGCGTGCCAATACTGTCACTGACGTTTCCGGACGCCCCCACTACTTGGTCGACTCGGACATTCAGCCCCTGCGGGAGCTGATCTAGATTCGAAAAAGAGCCTTGCCTCTAGGCAACCTCTTGTTAAAGGAGAGGAAAAGTTTGCCCAGGGGCATATTTTTCCTAACTTGGACTCCCTTATGAAACCATCCTTCCGTCGGCTATTATTCATTTTCATCTCGGTCTGTGCGACCATATGCTCAGTCCAAGCTCAGTTCGAGACAACGGCGACGCCAGTCGATAAACTGAGTGTCCCAAAAGGATTCCAAGTGGAATTGCTATACACCGTGCCGAAAGCCGAACAGGGTTCTTGGGTCAACCTCTGCGTGGACGGCAAGGGACGCATAATCGCAAGCGACCAGTTCGGCGGCCTTTATCGCTTCCCCGCTCCATCTGCGGGTCAACCCCTGCAAGCCAAGGACATCGAGAAGGTGCCGGCCAAAATACGCGCCGCCAACGGTTTGCTTTGGGCCTTCGGGGCACTCTACGTTGGAATCAACGACTACGAGCGAAAAATGGAAAGCGGCTTGTACCGCGTGACCGACTCGAACGGCGACGACCAATTGGACAAAGTAGAAAAACTGCACGGCATGACTGCCCGCGGAGACCACGGTGTCCATGCGGTACTGCTAGCCCCGGACGGCAAATCGATTTACCTGATTACCGGCAACAACACCACGCCGGTCGAGACCGACGCCTCTCGAGTACCATTGCACTGGGGTGAGGATCACCTACTGCCACGCATGCCCGACGGCAGAGGTCATAATCGAGGTCGTTTGGCTCCCGGAGGCATCATATACAAGATTTCTCCCGACGGAAAAGACTGGGAAATCGTCTCCTCCGGCTATCGCAATATCTTTGACGGCGCCTTCAACAAGGCAGGTGACTTGTTTACCTACGACGCGGACATGGAATACGACTTCAACACCTCATGGTATCGTCCCACTCGCGTGTGCCACGTCACAAGCGGATCGATGTGGGGCTGGCGGAACGGCACGGGCAAACGACCCGAGTTTTATCCAGACACCCTGCCCCCTGTTATTAATATTGGGCCAGGCTCGCCCACCGGCGTAACCTTCGGCTATGATGCGAAGTTTCCCGCCAAATACCAAAAAGCCATGTACCTACTGGACTGGAGTTGGGGCAAAATACACGCCGTCCACTTGAAGCCGGAAGGCTCCTCCTACGTCGCGACCAAGGAAACCTTTATCACCGGCAGTCCATTGCCTGTGTCCGACGCCATCATTCACCCCGAGGACGGTGCCATGTACTTCGCCATCGGAGGAAGAAAGGTACAGTCCGGCCTTTATCGAGTCACCTACGCAGGCAAGGAATCCACGGCACCGGCCAAGCACCAGACGGAGGTCAATGAACTCGCCCAGTTGCGGCGCAAACTCGAGGCCTTCCACATCAGTGCCGACCCCAAGGCTATTCAGACCGCTTGGCCGCACCTCGACCACAGTGACCGTTTCATCCGTTGGGCCGCCCTCACCGCAGTGCAGCTCCAACCCGTCAAAAAGTGGGCAAACCGCGCCTTGAAAGAAAAGAACCATGGCAAGCGGGTCGCCCTGCTTCTCGGATTGGCCAAGGTGACGGGTATCGACCCCGCCAACCGACAACCAACCGATTCTCCGATGGATCAGGCCATGGCCAAGAAAATCTTTCAATCCCTCGACCAAGTGGACTGGGACCAATTGAACGAGGACCAACGCCTCACCTTGGTTCGCGCCTACCAGGTCGCCCTCGTGCGATTTGGCAAACCCGACGACCGAACAGCTCAAGGAATCGTCAAGCAACTGGATCCTCATTTCCCCGCTCCCACCTTCGATCAAAATTGGCTGCTCTGCGAGACCTTGGCTTTTCTCCAGGCTCCCTCCACGGCGACCAAGGGAATGAAACTGCTTCTGGATGCTCCCACCCAAGAGGAGCAAATCGAGTACGCTCGCTCCCTCCGCATGCTAAAAGCCGGCTGGAACAAGAAATTGCGGACAGCTTTTTTCAACTGGTTCCTAAAGGCCGCCAACTACCGGGGAGGAGCAAGTTTCAGCAAGTTCATCGAGTTTATTCGCAACGACGCCGTGGCCAGTCTGAGCAAGGCGGAACAAACAGAACTGAAGGCTCTTCTGGCCAAGAAACCCGAGAGCAAGACACCGTTCGAAATCATGGCCGAGTCGATGATCGGAAGGAAATACGTCAAGCTATGGAAACTGGAAGAGCTAAGCGAAGCCACCGCCGAACTGAAAGGCAGGAACTTCAAGCAAGGTCGCAAAATGTTTGCAGCCGGCGGTTGCTTCGCCTGCCACCGCTTCGGCAACGAAGGAGGCATGACGGGTCCCGACCTGACCGGTGCCGGCGGACGTTACTCGACCCACGATCTGTTGGAACAGATCATCAACCCCAGCAAGGAGATCAACGAACAATTCGTACCCACCATCGTAAAAATGAAAAACGGGGACGTCATGACTGGCGTAGTGGTTAATTTAAGCGGTGACCGCGTAACCTTGAACACCGACATGTTCGACCCCAATCAGCAAGTCAACGTCAACCGTCCAGACATCGCCAGCATTGGGCCATCCACCGTTTCGCCCATGCCCCCGGGCCTGTTGAACATGATGCAAAAGGAGGAGATAAAGGACCTTGTCGCCTATATCCTCAGTGGTGGGAATCCCAAGCACGAGTCATTTCTCAAGTAAGTTCCTTTCTTGAAAGGCGCAAACCCCATGAAAACAATCCTGCTCCTTCTTCTTTCCCTCTTTGCCGTTCTCTTCACGGAGGCGAAGGACGACCTCACCGTAAAGCCCATTCCAGATGACGAGCGTGAACGCCTCGACCTCGACGCATTCTACCAAAAACGCGTGGTGGTGGGAGGTTTCTCTATCGTCGGATCGAAGAATGTCTCCGACTACGCATTGAGGGAGGCAGGCTATCTCATTCGCCAAATGATGGGTAGTCGGGACGACCTCCTGGCCAAAATGAACGCCAACAAAACTCGCCTAACCATCATGGCGAGTGACGAGTACACCACCGACGTACCCGAGCACTCCCATCTCTACCCCGACCTCTATTGGGACAAGCGAGCCCGAGGACTGGGAGCCGATTCGGATAGCGATCGGCCCTGCGTTAGTTGTGGCGAGGAAAACCTCATCGAGATTCCAAGCGATCCATACGCAACCGAGAATATTCTCATCCATGAGTTCGCCCACGCCATCCATATAATGGGATTGAACGACCTCGACTCCACTTTTCAGAACCGACTCGATGAAGTTTTCGCCAAAGCCATCAAGAAAGGCCTCTGGAAAGGCACCTACGCCGCTTCCAACGTAATGGAATACTGGGCCGAGGGCGTGCAGTCTTGGTATGGATCAAACCGACAGAACGACTTCGATCACAACCATGTAAACACTCGCAAGGAACTACAGGCATACGATCCCGCCCTTGCCAAACTGATAGAGGAAGTGTTTGGGGAACGGGAGTGGGTTTACCGCAAACCTTCCGAGCGCAAACCCGCGTCCGCCCACATGAAAGGCTTCGAGTTGAGCAAGGAACCTGAATTCAAGTGGCCCCAGCGCCTACTCGACTGGCAAAAACTGTACGAACGAGGCCTCGTCAGCCTCGCCCCGGAAAACGCACCGGAAGTCGAACCTCTGCCAATCGAATCGAAGAAGGCCGAGCGGTCCGGTTTCTCAAATAGGAGAACGGAATTCTTTGTTCATAATTACTCGGTTCATGCCTTACGACTCGAGTGGGTGAATTTCGAAGGCAAGCTATCTCAAACCAGCTACCTTCGCCCCGGTGATCAACGCCACTTCAACAGTTTCGCGACACATGTCTGGCAACTTAGCGAAGCGGAAACCCGCAAGCCCATCGCTCGATATGTTCTGCCCAAGGCAAAGGCCTCCCAGTTAAACGTCGGCAATGCTCATGTTCTGTCCGCATTAGCCTCCAAGCCCAAGGCAAAGCCAAACGTGCTCTTCGTTGCGGTGGACGACCTAAACGCCGACCTCGGTTGTTATGGTCACCCTCTCGTCCACTCCCCCAACGTCGACCGCTTGGCAAAGAGTGGTCTGCGTTTTGACCGGGCCTATTGCCAATATCCCGTTTGCAACCCCAGCCGCTCTTCATTTTTAACAGGGTTGTACCCCGAGCAAACCGGGGTGCTCTCCAACGCAGGCAACTTTCGAAATAGGCATCCCGAGTTGGTCACCCTGCCACAACTTTTCAAAAACAACGGCTACCATGTTTCCCGCATAGGCAAACTCTACCATTACGGAGTACCCCTCCAAATTGGAACACCCGGCGAGGATGACCCCGCATCTTGGCACGAAACCGTCAACCCAATCGGCATAGACAGAACCCAGTTGGAACCGATCAAAACCCTCGTCAAGGGAAAGTACGGCGGTACCATTTCCTGGCGAATCGTCGACTCCAAGGACGAGGATCACACCGACGGCCAAGCCGCTCTTGCAGCAATCAAACTACTGGAGAAGAACCACCCGAAAAAAACAGGTAAACCATTCTTCCTAGCCCTTGGTTTCTATCGACCCCACACCCCATACGTGGCACCCACTCATCACGCTAAGCACTATCCACTGAACAAGATAAAACCGGTTCTGGAAAAAGAGGGTGATCGCGACGACATCCCGCGGGTCGCCCTCCCCGATCGCCCCCACCAGCGTGAACTGACGATGGCCACGCGGAGGGAAATCATCCAGGCCTACTAC
>JACNJI010000414.1 GCA_014382645.1 Verrucomicrobiota bacterium
TCGGCGCTCGAGCACGTAGCGGGATTCCTCGCCTATGTCGCGCTCGGCCACGTAGAGGGCCCGAGGGGCGCTCAGTTTCACCCAATAGGGGGAGGGGACGCCGCCGTGGTCGAGGGCGGCATGGGCGTCGAAACGCGGAACGTACCGGGTGGCGAGAACGTGAACCCGGGCGAAGGCATGGGCGTTGGCCACCTTGGCCCTAAGCTTGCCGTCTTTAACCGTCAGGTCGGTGACCTGCAAGGGGGCGACCCGGTTGTCCTCGAGAATGCGGTTGGCGGAGGCGACGAAACCGAAGCGACGGTCGCCTGGGGTTACCCGTATTTGCACGGTCTCGCCCGTGTCCTTGAGGAAAAGCTCGTAGTCTCCGGGGGGAAGGTTGCTCAAGCTGAGGAAACCGTTGCGGTAGGAGGCTTGGTCGACGTGATCGGTCACGTAGAAGGCACCACGCCTCTCGAGAAGGGAGCACTTGGCTTCCTCCCGGCCCTCGGCCCACGAACCCGACACGGCCAGGCGAACGTCCTCGCCCGACGCAGCATGCAGGTGGGAAGGTTGCCCCACTTTGCCCTCGCGTTGGCCCGCGATCGTCCATCGGTAGACCTGACCATCGGCATTGCGAGCCGCAATCCACTGTATGTCATTCAACTCCCCGAGTGTTATCTTTCCGGACTGGTCGCTTTTCAGGCTGATGCTGTGTGACTGGCGGAAGGCGGTGTGCTTGACCTCGAGGACTACGGGACGGTCGATGCGGGCTTCCCCGTTCTTTCCCAGGACATCCAGACTGTAGCCGTCCCGCGACCAACCGAGGTGGAGAGCGTCGACGAAACCGCCTTGCTCAATCGCGTTGACGGAGAAGGTGGCGGAGTCCCGAAGGTCCTGCTTTTTGCCATGGCTGAGGTTCTCGACCTTCGCCTCGAGGACGACGGTCAGCTGAGAAAGCTTCTCGGGTACGGTGAATTCATGCAGGTAGTCCTCGCCTTCCTTGAGTTTGTCGATCGCTACTTCCGTGCGGTTCGGCGTTCCCTCGTAGTCGACCGCGAGCATGACTAGTTTGACCTCCTCCAGCGGATCCAGCGAAGCGGGACGGCCGTTGACCCGTAGGGATGGGCGAACGATTACCTGTGCCTTTTTTCGGCTCAACAAGGCTTCGCGGTCGACGTATAGTCCCGCCTGCAACTCGTAGCTCTCGCCGAGATGGTTGAAACGGGAAAGCGAGGAGAAGTCTCCGTCGCGCAGGATAACGGTCCTCTGGCCGGCTTGTGTTCCTTGCCGTCGAGCCAGACGGTGGCCTTGGGACGCGCTTTGTTCGCCTCGTCGAGCACGCGGAATTCGTGACCCGCCGGACCAACCTTCTCCAGCAGGCGCAGGGCGCCTTTGCTAACGAGGACCCGACTACTTATGCCGTTGCCGATGAACTCGACCACATAGACGCCACGTTTCTTGAGTTCGGGAAATGCGAAGGAGCGGGTGATCCGACGCATGGGCGCTTCCTTGAATTGGATGGTCCGTTCACGGGTGGCAGCGAGGCCGTCCAACTCGATACCCGTGTCGATCTCCTTGCCCTTGCGAAGGTAATAGTTGAAGGCATTGATCTCGAATTCCTTTACCAGAAGCGTCTCGATATTTTTGGTCCAGAGGGAAATCTTCACTTCTTCACCTGGGGCGAAGCGTTCCTTGTTGGAGTAGGCGAAGTCGAGGTCTACGCGATCCTTGATGGTCTTCACCTCACCCGAGTTCAGCATCGAGTACCATTTCTCGGGATTGCCAAGTCCCGCCGTCAGCTTAGCCTCGGCGAAGACCCTCTTGAGGTAGTCATCGCGCACGTATTTCACGAAACCGTCGTAATCCTTGTCCTGAAGAAAGAAATGAAGGAGATGGGAGCGGACAAGGGAATCGTCGTTGCCGATTAGAGGAAATCCGCCGCGTGAACTGTAGTCGGCGTTGAGGTCGACCCGGCAATCGCCCCGGCGCTTGATTTCCGCATCTCGCCAGACGGGGTTTACGTAGTTGGTATAGCGTGGCAACTTGAGGTACTCGAGGAACAGTTCGCGATCCCAAACACCCTGCTTCCGCTTGAAGGCAAGCAGGTGGTGCAGAACATTCGCCTTGAGGGTGTTGAAGGCGGGAGACAAACCGCGTGTGAAGCTGAGCTGGCGGTTTAGCCACTTGCTCATCTCCGCATCGTCCTGACGGGGGTCGACATCAGCGGAGGGCGCCAGTTTCGGGAGGTAGGCATGGACGAAGTTGGCATTGTCGATGAACTTACGGTCAATCTGTAGCAACCCTTCCATTTGCGCCTGCGTGAGGTTGCGGTGGATGGTGTGGGAGCCGAAACCTTTGTTGTACTTGCTTTTCAGGTCCTTGACGATGAGTGCGGGCAGGTTGGGGACGTCGGGACGTATCAGGCGACTGAGGAAGTGCTGCAACCGGATGTCGTTCAGTTCGTCGAGGTCGAGAAGAGTGAGTCCCTTATCCTCTATGCCTTGCAGGTCCTTGTGCCGGGCGAGGGCCTGCTGGAGATAGACTACGAAACTGATCCTTTGTGGATCCAGCTTGGTCGGGTGGTTGGGCTTGCGACCCTCGACGACGCGACTGTGGTTGAACAGCAGGTTGAGCTCGCGCTTGACGTGGGCCAAGGTCGCCTCGGGGTTTTCCCCGTAGCGGAGCATGGCCGAACGATTTTCGATTTCCTTTGTTTGCAGGGTGTGCCCGTACCGCTTGACCCAGATCTTCATGAGGCGCTCGACTTCCTGGTGGTCTCCCTTGCTCAGGGCGTGCAGGGAGGAGTAATAATAGTATTCCTGCGTGCCGGAGACCAGTTCCTTGAGGGCTTCCTCGCGGTCTTCGGCTAGGCTGAATCTTTCCACGAACCCGATCTCGCGGGCGGTGAGGCAGGTCCCGGCAAAAATGATTCCGAGGGCGAAGGTGGTGACGTTGCGAATATTCATGGCTTCAAAACTCCGTTTTATGGTAAAGGTTTCCGGTGGTCACTGCGTGGGTGGTTTGGCCTCGCGTATGGCGGCCCCGTGACGGTCGTGCAGGACGAGGATCGAGAAGTCCCGAGCGTCGTCAAGATCGCCCGTGTTGAGCGAGGCGTAGTCGAAACGTCCGCGCAGGTCTGTGTAGCCGTCCTTGTAGAAGCGCGCTTGGCCGTTGCCTAGCTTGGCGTAGACCTTGACGTATGTCTCGGGCAGGGGCTTGCCCGTGTCGGAGTGGGTCACGCGCACCTGCCCGTAGTTCTCGATGATTTGTACGGCCAAGTCGTTCGCGTAGTAGGCCTTGGCTTCGCGGATGCCCGCGGCAACCACCTCCACCATGACGTTGCGGTCCGCGAACTCGTCTGGCAACGGGAAGGAATGACCGTCCTTCCCTTTCGGCAGGTCGATCTCCCGGCTCAGGTTGGGTACGATGCTGGTGAAGTGCTCGGTGTCCTCCTTCACGAAGGGCTTTCTGGAGAAGAGTAGTTCCACGTCCATCGGGTAGAAGTTGACGGTGCAGGACTCGAGGTTGCGGGCCCGGATGGTGACCTCCCCTTTCTCGACCTCCAGTTCGAGGCCGGGTTCAGTGGAGGCGAGGGCGTCCTGAACCTGTTCGCGGTCCTCATCGTCCACGGGCTTGACGCCCTTGCCGTCGATCTCGTCGAGTTGACCTAGTGCCTCGCGGAACAGGTTCCTCCAGCGGTCGACCGGGTAGTCCGCGTATTTCGCGGCCCGTCGGCGAGCCGACGCGAGGTCGCCCTTGTAGAAGTCGACGTAGGTGGAGAGGTACTCGTGCTGGAGTTTCTCCGCCACGTTTTCGGGCTGGACGCGTCCGAATAACTTCAGTCCCTCGTTCACACGGTCCTGCAAAAATAGGTAATAGGAAACGGCGAGCAGATCCTCATCTTCCAGAATCGGGTGGTACTTCAGGACGTTCATGTACCGGTGGTACTGCCCATGCAATCGATCGTTGAGGACTTTGCGATCCTTCCCCAGTCTGTGGGCCCGGGCATTGACCAGAGGCTTGTACTCGAGGTGCTGGTGAAAATTGCGTTGCACGGGATTGATGGTCAGGAGTGGGCTGTTCAGGTACAGGCCGCAACGACTCGTTATGCCGGAACGCGACAGGTATTCACCCATCCACTTCGCATCCTTGTGGTACAAGGCGTAGGACCAGAGTGTGGAATTGTAGGACAAACGATCCGAGAGAAGCTTCAGGGCCTTCTCGAAAAAGGCTTTCCCTCCGCCACCCTCGCGGTCATGGCGCATGCGGTAGGCAATCTTGTCGAGGTCGATCCGGTTCATGTTGTGGTCGCGGAGGTATTGCAGCACTTCCTTCTCGGTGCCGTTCTGGGAGATCCAAGCCCATGAGGTCATGTCCCGCTTGCTCAGCTTGTCGACCACCTTGAAGACGAATGCGGCGGCTCCCGCCACCCGACCCTTGTCGTTCGCCACTTGGATGGGGTAGATCGGGTATTCGCCGGTTTCGGGGAAGTAGAAATAGAAGTCGTGGGTCTGGGTGGAGTAGGGCTCTAGCCGGAAGGGTCGCCCGTTCGAGTAGAAACCGTTCTGCAGGGGAATGGCTCCCGCGGGAATTTGGGTCAGGTAACGGAGCTTGCGGACCGAGGAGGTCGGGTTGGTGATAACCACTTGGCAACCGTAGGCGATCTGCTTGAGGAACTCGTCCTTGACGAAGTTGTCCAGCCGTTCTCCTCGCTCGTGGCGGAAACGGGAATCCGCTCGGTAGAAGTTCTGGCTCAAGAGGATGTCGCGGGCGTCCTCGGCGTCCTCGGTTTCACGGATTTCCTGATGGAACACCACCAGTGGCTTGTCCGACTTGAGGGCGAAGGTGCGTCCCTCGTTCTCCACTTCGTGATCGGCCGCGTCGAAAGGCAGGTCGAGGACCGCCAGGGCGAGCATCATCTCGGCGAAGTTGCGCGTGGCGTGGATGAAGTTGCCCGAGAGGAAGGGCTTTCCTTCGGGATTGGCCGCGTAGTCGTTCCAGAAGGCGTTGACCAGGATGAGGTCGGCGTTCTGGCGCTCGATCGGCAACTTGTAGTAGTTGTTCTCGGCCCATTCCTCCGTGGGAGGGAGCTTTCGGTAGAATTGACGGGCCTTGCCCCTTTCCTCCAAGTCTGCCGACAGGTAGC
>JACNJI010000457.1 GCA_014382645.1 Verrucomicrobiota bacterium
GTCCTCGGCGACGGCGGTCCATTCCGTGGCGAATTCAAGTTCGCACCGGGCGATTCAGAAGCGGAGCTCACCCAGCGGCTGAATTCGCTGACTCCAAAACAGAAGCGGTAGATTGGCGGGTGACTTTATTATTGATTGCTAGGAATTTGCTTTTTGCGTGAGGCGCTTGAGGGCGCCGTTGAAGGGATCGGAGATTGGGAGAAAGGGGGTTGATGGTTTTCGTTGCCGTGCTGGCATTACCGATACCTCACAATTTCACCATCGGGCTGGCGTTGTTCTCGATCGCGTATGGTGCATTTAATCAGCCGGGGTCTCACGCGGCCTCGCGATGGTAGTAGTTTAGCAGCCCGCCGACGCGTCCGCGCCTCCGCGCTGCGGCGTTGAATCGCTCCAATCATTCGTACAGTAGTTCGTTTTGCCCCGAAAGTGAAATTCGCTGTATTTCATGGTGCTATCCGACTTTTGCCTGCTCGGCGGTCTTCATCTGAAGGAGATTCTTTTGGTAGCGCGACTGGACGAGGTCGACCAGCACGAGTATGGCGATGACGAAGTAGAAGGTTGCCTTGCTCATGGGCTGGATCTTGTGGCCAAACAACTTGAGGTAGGTCGCGACCTCCTCACCATGCCCCCCGACTTCACTGACGAGCATTATGCCAACAACAAAGAGGACGAACAACCCAAGCACTTCGTACATGCGGTTCTTTTCTAAAAATTCGGATACGCGGTCGGCCAACCAGATCATCAGTCCGCCACTGATGACAATGGCGGTGGCCATGATCCAAAAGGTTTCCGTCAGGGCCATGGCGCTGAGTATGGAGTCGAAGGAGAACACCAAATTCATCACCACGATGCGACTGATGACAGACTTGGCGGAGGTGACTTCGGAATTGTCCGCCCCGTGTCCCAGTTTTTCCAAGGACAGCATGTGGTAGATTTCGCGCAGGGCGGTGTATAAGATGAATACGCCGCCAATCATCACGATAATGCCGTGCAGGTTGAGGCGGGCATCGATTACTCCCGACCAGTATAGGCGAGGGAAAGGATTCTCAAACACCGTAAGGACTTGCATTAGCGCGAAGAGCAGGACGATGCGCAGGACGATGGCAAGTCCGATACCCCAACGGCGTACCTTTACCCGGTCGGCAGCGGGCGCACGCTTCGACTCGAGCGAGATATAGAGAAGGTTGTCGAAACCCAACACTGCCTGCAGCAGGATGAGCATGATGAGAGTTAACAGGATTTCCATGGCACTTGGTGAAGTTAAAACGACCGTCAACGGGTGGTTGATCCGCAGGCACCACTGCTAAATCAAGTCCTAGACCAAGGTCAAGTACCTCCGACTAATCTCTTCAACCTTCCTCCCCTACCTCAATCACCCCTGCATCTTATCCTTCCCATACTTAGCCGACTCCACCGAAACGGTAGGGTTTGGTCGGAATGAACTAAATCTTGTGGGTGATAACGTTGGTAGCGATTGACGTCGGGGAAGAAGGATTGCGCGATCAAGTCATGTCGTTCATGAAATAACACTGTAATGACTGCCTTCAATTTCGACAACACTTACGTCCACCTCCCGATGACGTTTTATTCCAAGCTTTCTCCGGTGCCGGCGCCCAAGCCCGAAATGGTGATCTTGAACGCTCCGCTGGCCACCGACATGGGATTGGACTTTTCCAGCATGAGCCCGGACGCGCAAGTTGCCCTCTTTGCCGGCAATAGGATACCCGATGGGGCCGAATCGCTTGCCCAGGCCTATGCCGGGCATCAATTCGGTCACTTCACCATGTTGGGAGACGGGCGAGCGATTCTGCTGGGCGAGCACCTCACCCCTACGGGCCAACGCCTTGACGTTCAATTCAAGGGATCCGGGCGGACGCCCTATTCTCGCGGTGGGGATGGCCGCGCCGCGATTGGACCGATGCTGCGCGAGTACCTGATCAGCGAAGCCATGCACGCCCTCAACGTCCCCACCACCCGGAGCCTTGCAGTCGTTACGAGCGGAGAGACAGTACATCGTGAAACGGACTTGCCCGGAGCCATCCTTACACGCATCGCCAGCTCGCATATTCGTGTCGGGACCTTTCAATACGCCGCCATGCAACAGGACAACGGGATTCTGAAATCCCTCGTCGATTACACCATTGAACGGCACTACCCTTCGATCGGAGAGGAAAAAAACAAGCCGCTCTCGCTCCTTGAAGCTGTAATGGAGAAACAGGCCGACTTGATCACTCAGTGGATGCGCGTGGGCTTTATTCACGGAGTCATGAACACGGACAACGTGGCGTTGTCCGGCGAGACTATTGATTACGGCCCTTGCGCCTTTATGGATGCCTACGATCCGGGGACGGTGTTTAGCTCGATCGACCACAGGGGCCGTTATGCCTATGCAAACCAACCGAACATAGCGCAATGGAATCTAGCCCGCTTTGCCGAGACCCTGTTGCCGATCTTGGACAACGACACCGAAAAGGCCACGGAGATGGCCGAAGAAGCTCTCCATGGTTTTGAAGCTCTGTACAAAGATAAATGGTTTGCCATGATGCGTTCCAAGCTGGGTCTATTCAGCGACCGAACCGAGAATAAAAGTCTGGTCACCGACCTGCTTGAATGGATGCATGAAGTAGGCGCCGACTACATTAACACCTTCCGAGACTTGACGGAAGATGAACTTCCGCAAGGCGAACCCTATGATAAAAAGACTTTCAAGGAATGGCATACTAGATGGCAAGCTCAACTCTCCCAAGCAACGGAACCACTTGAATCCTCCGTGTCGTTGATGCGCGCCAACAACCCGTCCGTGATCCCACGGAATCATAAAGTGGAACAGGTTCTGGATGCCGCCACCAACGGTGACATACAACCACTGGAGGATCTCTTGGCCGCGCTGCAAGAGCCCTATGAAAATCGAACCGACCTCAACCCCTACCAATCCCCGCCCAAACCGGAGGAAAAAGTTCACCAAACGTTCTGCGGGACTTAGCCATTGTGTATAGGCACGTGAGTTTGATGATCATAAAACCTTGGACCTTCCTTTCCGAGCACTAGTAACTCGGGTGCAGTGACAGGGGGGGCGATCGACAAGTTGAAGACGCCGCCCGTTAGGCCAGCAGGTCGTGGACGACCTTCCCATACAAATCCGTTAGGCGATGATCCAAACCGCCATGGGGAAAGACAAGACGCTCGTGGTCCAAGCCGAGCAGGGGCAGGATGGTGGCATGGAGGGCGTGGACGTGGACGGGATTTTCAGTGACCATGAAACCGAGTTCGTCGGTGGAGCCATAGGTGAGGCCGGGTTTAAGACCGCCACCGGCCATCCAAACGGTGAATGCTTCCTTGTGGTGATCGCGTCCGGCGGCATCCCTGTTGGCACTTCCTTGGAGCATGGGCGTACGTCCGAATTCACCTGCCCATATGATTAGAGTTTCGTCAAGCAGACCGCGTTCGTCAAGGTCTTCAACAAGAGCGGCGAGAGGTTGGTCGAGTTCACCGCACTTCTCAGGCAGTTCCTTGAATAGTTTACCATGGTGATCCCACCCTCCGTCGCGCAACTGGACAAAGCGCACACCCCGTTCGACCATTCGCCGGGCCATGAGCAGGTTCGCAGCCAAGGACGGCTTTCCGGGCTCGACTCCGTAGGCTTTCAAGACCTGAGCGGGTTCGGTCGAGAGATCAACTAGTTCGGGGATGGTCCGTTGCATCCGAAAGGCCATTTCGTACTGTGCGATGCGGGTGGCGATCTCGGGGTCCCCCACCTCCGCGAGTCGGTTGCGATTGAGGTCGTTGATCGCCCGGATGGTGTCTTCACGGTCGTCGCGTTTCATGCCATCCGGATCGGAAAGATAGTGGACGGGATCGGGACCGGACCGCAGGGTAACGGCCTGATGAACGGAGGGGAGAAAACCGGAGGGTTTCAGGGGCGAACGGCTCTGGGACTTGCCGCTGTACATGTCGACGAATGCGGGCAAATCAGCGTTCACGGAACCGAGACCGTAGGTGACCCAAGCGCCCATCGAAGGTCTGCCGGGGCGTTCCACACCCGTGGCCATCATTACTTGGGCGGGCGTATGGTTGACGTTGTCGGTGCGGACGCTGCGCACAAGGGTCGTCCGGTCGGCAAGGCGGGCTAGGTTCGGGAGAAGTTCTCCGAATTCCATGCCGCATTCACCGTGCTTGTTGAAACTGTAGGGCGAACCGAGGAGCTTGGATTTGGGATTGATGAAGGAGAAGCGTTGTCCCTTGATTAGTTCGTCGGGAACCATCTTACCATCGTTCTTCACCAGTTCGGGCTTGGGGTCGAACAACTCCAGATGAGAGACGCCTCCACTCGCGAATAGAAGTACAACGTTCTTGGCTCGCGGGGCAAAGTGAGGAGTCTTGGGAGCAAGGGCATTCGTCGAGGAAATAGGAGCGCCCATTGCGCAAGGGGCGACCAAGGCGTTTAGGGCGATTGAGCCCAAGCCTATGCCCATGCCCGAAAGGGCAGCGCGACGGGAAAGGCTCACTGCCAAGGCAGGTTGTTGGTCGAGGTGTTGCTTCATCCATTTACCCTTTCGTTATGGTCTCGTCGAGATTGAGTAGAACGTTGGCAACGTGAAACCAAGCAGCCAACTCGGCGGCGGCGGTAGAGTCGATGGGGGATATGCCCGCAGCCAGTCCTCCTCTTGTCGACTCGATTAACTTGAAGGCAGACTCGGGATCCGCCTTGAAACGATCATGCCGGCTGCGGAACAAGCGCAGGAGGCGTTCGCTTTCGTCTTTGGTGGGCTTGCGAGCAGTGGTCAAGCGGAAACCTCGGATGATTCGTTGCTCGGTCTCGACGATGGACGGGTCGCCCGACAATCGTCTGGCAAGTCCAAAGGCAGCTTCCAAGTAAATGGGGTCGTTGAGCAGGGTAAGGGCCTGGAGGGGAGTGTTGGTACGATCACGCTCGGTCGCGCAGGTGATGCGATCGGGGGCGTCAAAGTTCGCCAGAGTCGGGTGAAGGAAGGCTCGACGCCAGATGGTGTAGAGTGAACGGCGATATCTGTCCTCGCCGACGGAGGTCTTATAGACAGGGGATTTGGCGTTGAAGGAGGGCGAGGTGAGCGAACCCGTGCGGACGGAGTTTGGCTTGCACC
>JACNJI010000294.1 GCA_014382645.1 Verrucomicrobiota bacterium
GGAGCATAACGCCAAGTCCGACAAACGTCGTGCTCAAACCGGCGCAGGCTGGCGTAACCACGGGCCAAAGAATATGTGTCTCGGAAAACATGAAAAAAGCCAAAAGAACATAGCCCACTTGAAGGAACAAGCCACCGACCTGCACTAAACTGGCCTTAGGTCCACTGTATACGGAGATAAAAGCCATCGCCAGACAGAACCCGAGAGTGACCAAATGATCCACCCATTCGGGTAATCGTTTTAGGTACAGGCCACTGGTAAGGGTTTTAACTAAATTTCCATGCACACCAACCTTCGGCACGTCGATAGAATCAAAAGGCGTTGGAGCCAAGTCCTGAAAGGTCTTTTCCTCAGGACCGATGAAAACAATGGCGTTGTCGAATTTCGTAAAAAAAGCATTCAATAGTTCGAGCTCCTTAAGCACCTTTTCTCGCTCTCCCTCATTGGTCGCTAAAGCAGCCTTCACCTCTTCCATTTTGGCCAAAGCCTGTGGATGCTCGGGATTCTCTTTCAACACGGACTCTAATTTAGGTATGAACTCATCTCGGATTTTGGAGAGCATTCCATCGACGTTAGCCAAATCGGCGGTTCGTTGCGTAAGGTAGCCATCAAAGTCCAGGACATCCTTCATCCCGCACATGGGATTGTGAGGAGATTCCAAGGTAACCGGGAGGAAATAATACTCGATCGCAACGGTTAGGTCCAACAGTTCATCGAAACTCGGGGCATCCTCGGCAGGTGACTCCCCGGAAGCAGCCTTTACGAGTTCGGTCGCCACAGCAACATGCTCATCGCTCACTCCTATTTCGGAAAGTACTTGAGGCAGTTTTCCAACATCAGATGGAGCATCGATATCCTTAATTCGTGAGATGAAACCACGTATAATTTCAGGGACGAGAGCCACATACTCTTGATATCTCTTGCCGCCATAGAGCTTGCGAGCCTCACGAAGCCCAACAACCTCGGGGATTCGGGCCGACCATCTGGAAAACCAGTTCACTTCAACAAACTGCTTCTCGTTCATGGGAGCGTTCACCAATTCCTCGCCATCTCGACCAGCGATGACAAGACGCTTGCCGTCATGAGAAATATTTACCGCATCGTGATCCAACCCATAGTAAGCAAGTAGAGCCTCTAGACCGAGAGTGTAATAATTCCGTTCATAGTTAAGAGGCATCTCGTTGGGAAGTGATTCGACCAATGAACCATTTCCCTCTTCTTCTGGATGCTTGGACACAAGCAGCAATCGCCCATCTGATTCAATCAGTTCGGTTTCGAAATCACCTTGAAGGAACAATAGATTCTTCTCTTTTTGTGAAAATTCGCCTTGGATAGCCTCAAGTTTAGCACGGTTCTCCGCCAAACCTTTGGCTGCATCAGTAAGCTTCAGGGTTAAAGAACGCAGCTCTTCAGCAGTCTGCTTGATGGTTGATCGAATCTCTGCCACCCGCTTATCGTCGACAACAAATTCGACAGTGCGTTCACCTTTTGTGTTGTTGCCTCCACTCGTGGATTCAGAAAGCTGTGCGGCAAGCTCGGCACGCTCTGCCTCACGAGCTTTCAATGGCGGTCCTACAATTGCTGCAAGTGCGGGATTCGCTTCCAATGTCTTCCGGAAATTGCCAATAACCTCGTCCAGTTCGCTGATTTGGGCTTCTAGCTTTGCTAAAGCAACCGGATCGGGTTGATCTTGTGGAGAAGGTTTGGGCGTATCTTTATTCAACTCCGCCAACTGCGAAATCAATTCAGCCCGCTCCTCCTCTCGAGCTTTCAATTGCGGTCCCACAATTGCTGCAAGTGCGGGATTCGCTTCTAAGGTCTTCCGGAAATTGCCAATAACCTCGTCCAGTTCGCTGATTTGGGCTTCTAGCTTTGCTAAAGCAACCGGATCGGGTTGATCTTGTGGAGAAGGTTTGGGCGTATCTTTATTCAACTCCGCCAACTGCGAAATCAATTCAGCCCGCTCCTCCTCTCGAGCTTTCAATTGCGGTCCCACAATTGCTGCAAGTACGGGATTCGCTTTCAAGGTCGTCCGGAAATTGCCAATAACCTCGTCCAGTTCCCCAATCTTGGCCTCTACCTTTTCCACTTCCCCCGAAGGAACCCTAGAATTATTCGAGTCAGAGACTGCATTCCCCTTAAGCGCCATGGCTAATTCCGCCTGTAGTTTTGAAATCTTCTGCTCGAGTGTGTTTTTCCCTTCACTCAGAGATGCCAATAAACCACCGCTAGATGCCAGATCTTGTTGAACCGCTTCCCTTTTTGTTTTCAAATTAGCGAGAAAAGTCTGGATTTCACTGATTTCAGCGGAGCTACCCTTGAGTAAATCGAGGGCAAGTTTTTTTCGCTTTCCTCCAAGCACATTATAAGCGTGCGCCTTTCCGCCGCCTGGGAACCACAAAGGCACCCATCGAGGGACATTGTCGACGGCACGATACGGAATGACCGTTATAGAACCAATACGGCCAACGTACTCTCCATCCACAAAGTTCTGCATCGGATAGGTCGGAGCTTCAGGATAAGGATACTTGCCTTCGATCATCGACTCATCGAAACCTTCGATGAAAACTGGGGGATTAGCACTGACGTCAGGAACCTTCATTAGCATCGTCTGAACTCCAGTGTACCCTGATCCCAACACAACGCGGTCTGGATATGCGGCCACAAGTTCACCGACAGCGCCGTCACTTCGGTAGACATTATCATCGGGAACCATACGAGATGCGCTCTTGGGGGAGAACAAGAAGTCAAAGGCAACAACGCGAGCGTTCCCCCTTTCCAGCAAAACCTTAGCAACGTCACGGAAAAACGCCCTATCCCACGGACGTTCGCCCACACCCTCCATCTCAAGAGTCTTGGCATCGAAGTTCACATACATGACCTGAGGCACTCGGGGAACCGTTTGATTCTCATCTACTCTCACGGGATCATCCGCATTAGACGCCTCGCGATGCGACACTTCCCCGCGAAAGAGACCAAACGGGTTCCAAGTCATGCGTTGATCCAAGGTCCAAACCTTCCAACCATCAAGTACGCCGTACGAATTGAGAGCAATCCAGAGACAGGGCACCACCATTAAAGCGTAGAAAGTTGTCTTAGATTCTTTGCTAAGCTTGAACATGACAATCGAGATAGATGGGGTTGATGATTAATCAAAAGATTCTAAAAATCACCAACAGGAACTCGGCAAGTGAAAAGCAAACTTTCAAACATATAATGACTTTAAGGAAATCATTTCGCTTGGACAATAGCAAAGCTTCGTTAAGGTTTATATGTTTCAATTCTTATCGAAAATTAAATATGCAACAGGATTCCATAGCATCTCAAATGCCTCCCGCTCCAGAACAACAAGAAAAGATGCGGAACGAAGCCGCTTGGGTCGATTTACTGCGACGGGAAATCGGGCGAGTCATCGTTGGGCAAAAGTATTTGGTCGACCGCCTGATCATAGGTCTCTTGGCAAATGGTCACGTACTTCTCGAAGGCGTGCCGGGACTGGCCAAGACCTTGGCCGTAAAAACACTTGCCCGGTGCATACGGGCTGATTTCAAGCGCATCCAGTTCACTCCCGACCTGCTCCCCGCAGATGTCGTGGGCACCTTGATATACAGTCCAAGCAAGGGTGAGTTCACAACGAAGAAAGGTCCTATCTTTACCAACCTTTTGCTTGCAGATGAAATAAACCGAGCCCCTGCAAAGGTTCAAAGCGCTCTGCTCGAAGGGATGCAGGAGAGGCAAGTGACCATCGGCGACGTCACTTATCCTCTGCCAAAACCTTTTCTAGTCCTTGCCACGGAGAATCCGATCGATCAAGAAGGCACTTACTCTCTTCCCGAGGCTCAAATGGATCGATTCATGTTGAAGCTCGTGGTAAACTACCCAAATCGAGAAGAAGAACTGAAAATCTTAGAAGCCAACGCAAACGTGAACGTTCAGCACGAGGTCAACACGGTGGTCGAAGCAGAAACTATTTTGAGGTCTCGCGAATTGGTGGATAAAATCTATGTGGACGAAAAGCTCAAGGGGTATTTAGTGGATGTGGTACTTGCCACCCGAGAGCCAGCAAGTTACGGAGCGTCCGAACTGGAAGCCTTTATTCGATTCGGAGCATCGCCCCGAGCCACTATCAGCTTGGCTCTTGCATCCAAGGCGATAGCATTCATGCAAGGGCGTAGTTTCGTGACCCCTCAAGACATCAAAGACGTTGGATTTGACGTGCTCAGGCACAGAGTCATCGTAAGTTATGAAGCGGAAGCCGAGAATATAACCAGCGACGACGTGATACGGAAAATCTTCGAAACCATACCCGTACCCTAAATCTACCACCTTGAAACCAGGTGGTAGAAAGCCTACCCCGATCGAGGACAATATAGGATGGAAGAACCCGACCAAGAGTTCACGCGCCAGATTCTGAAAAAGGTGCGACAAATCGAGATTCGATCGAATAGATTGGTCTCGGAAGCGCTTGCAGGATCATACCATAGTGCATTCAAAGGTCAGGGCATTGATTTCGAGGAAGTACGAGAATACCAACCGGGGGATGAAGTCCGATCTATCGATTGGAACGTAACCGCGAAGATGAATGCTCCCTTCGTGAAGCAGTATCGAGAGGAGAGAGAACTCACGATCGTGCTAGCGGTAGATATAAGTGCTAGCGGTTCCTTCGGCTCAATTGAGCAAAGCAAACGAGAGCGACTCGCCGAACTGGCCGCGCTCCTCGCATTCTCGGCCGACCGCAACAATGATAAAATCGGTCTAATTCTTTTCACTGACGAAGTAGAACACTACCTACCTCCCGCCAAGGGACAAAAGCATGTTTTGCGTATCCTCCGTGAAATTCTCTTCAACCAAACCAAGGGTAAAGGAACCGACCTTAGAGGCTGTCTTCGCTTCCTCAACAGAGTGATGCGAAGACGATCGATCGTGTTCTTGCTTTCCGACTTCATGATTCCCGAAAATGGGGACGAGGAGGAACCCGCCGAGGATATCCTCTTCAAGGAACTTTCAACGACGCGAAGACGACATGATCTCGTTTGCGTCCGCGTCGAAGATCCTCGAGACACCGAATTGCCGGACGTCGGGCACATTCTTC
>JACNJI010000458.1 GCA_014382645.1 Verrucomicrobiota bacterium
CACCCCATTCTCCCGGTCGCTTCAGCATCAATTCACAAATTTCAGCATGCAAAAACCCTTTGAATAGAGGTGAAAGCGCATTCTGACTCATAACGAGATCGAGGAGGTCGAGAAGAGGACCGTCTACCGAGCGAGTATTTTTATCGAGCCTGCGCTCGAGCTGAAACTGAATAAAGTGAGACTCAGGAGTGAGCTGACCTTGCTCCAGCATATGGCCTTTAACTCCACCATTGTATTCCAGAGATTCGAAAAGGCGACCTTGCGGGGTACCGTTCAGCAAGAAGTTTCCTTGCTGAATGATTTGAACCGAGGGATTCGGTATGGCTTGCCCCTGATCGTCGAATTTTTTCTCGATACGCTCCTCCTGCATTTGCCCAAAAGCCGTCAACATGGCGACAAGAGTCTTGTTGGTGGTGTAACGCTTAAGCCCTCCGGCGTTACCACCGAGTGAAACCGGCTGACAGTCCACCAACTTGTAATTCCAAACATTACGAACGTTGCCCTCGGCTATGGCAGCGGCAAGACGATCATATTCCGCTCGTGATTCTTCGGGGAAAAGGCCAATTTTCCCTTCCTTTATTTTCGCCCACAATTCATCAGGGCCTTTGAATACGAGCTTTGTTTGCAACTGCCCCTTGTCGTTGTCGAAGAGAACTCGATGGGTGGTTACGTCGCGCACCAAGTTGAGCGTCGCCGGATCGAACGCCTTGGTCTTAAGCAATTGGTCAAGTTTGCTGAAGTACTCCGGCAAGCCTGAAGCATTGCCGAATCCAGACTTTGCCGCTCCCGCTTCTCCCAACTGCTTGAGAACTTCGCCGTGAACTTGCATCAAATCACCAAGCCGCCGGGTCTGGGAAGAACTCAGCTTAAGTTGATCGGTTGTTCCTCGATTTAGAGCCGTGACGGATTTCAACAATTCACCCATTCGGCCAAGTTGTTCCCGAGCATCGGGAACGTTCCCAACCTGTACAGCCCTTCCAATTTGATCGGCTTGATCCAAAAGTTCATCGACCTGCGATCCTTGATTGTTTTCAACTTCCTTGGAATAAGCTCGCCAAGTGCTGCGAAGCTTTCGCATGGCGTCCCGAACTCGCCCGTAATTTGAAGAATCAACCGACTTGGAGCCTGAAAACTCCTTGGTCGCTACATCCAGCTTGTCCAGATAGTCTTCTTGAGCAAGGATACCATGATTCACCTTGGCAGAGGAACGAAATTCGCGAACTGCCTGCACGACCTGCTGGTCAAGCGATTGAATATCCTCTGCCAGCTTCCGGAAGCGGCTGAGTTCTCGACCCAAGCCATCTTCATTTTCGGCAACAGCACGGCCAATGTCGAGTAGGACTTCCGACTTCACGAGTTGTTCCTGAAACCGATAGTAATCGACCTCTTGGAGTGGCAAATCGTTTCCTTTTGCATCCTTTGGAGGAACTGGCGGATCAATAAACAATTGTTGAAATCTATCTGCATCCTTGGCTTCGAATTCGGGATCATCCGTAAGATCGGCTAACACGTTTTCGCACATCTTTGTCACGACTGCCAATCGACGTTGCTTCAAGTCAGCGGGCTCGACGAAGGCTACCTTGAGGTTTTGAGTCGCAAGCAGAAATTTATCCTGCGACTTACCTCGGAAAACGCCCTTCTCGTGTGTGATGAGATTAATGGCACCCGAAAAGGCGTTGTCCGTAGCTTGCCTCAGGAGTATCTTGACTTCGTCGTCCTCAAGGTAATCACCATAGTTGCCGGCATAGGCGGAAAGCTTTTCCCACTGGCGAACAGGGGAAGGAGTTTGCACGATAATGTCGGCAGCGCTTCGGGCATCCCAATAACCCTTCAACCACCACAACAGGGTAACGGAACCCGCGGCCACCAAAACAAAAGCAAATACAGAGAAAATCCATAACCGTTTCGTCCGGCCCTGAAGACGTTTGATTCGATTTTTGACATGTCCCTCGGCCTTCTGAAGATCCATCAACACCTCGGTCGATACCGAATGGCCGATATCCTGAAACTCTTGGCGAATGCGCCTCAGTTCATTCTGTTCCTCAAGGTAGTTTTCCAAGGTCTTCTTTCCTATAACCTCAGCCTGTTGCATTTCGGCCACCCGGTTTTTGAAACGACCGACAAGGTTTTCCAACTCTCGTACAGCCCGTGCTTCATCGGCAAGTTCCTCGGCCCATTCCTTGTACTCATTGTAGACGTTTACATCATCGGGGTCGAGTTCGCCTTCGAGGTTATGTTCCTGAGCTAGCTCAAAAAATTCTCCGATCCAAGCAAGCGAACCCTTCCAGTCCTCCGATGACTTGAAGCTCGCCAACTCCACGAGAATTTCCTCCATTCGCAACTTAGCCAAACGTCGGTTCACATTCTCGCGTACGGCTAGAGCGTTTTCCCACTTGTCGCCCTTGGGCATAACTACCCAATCGGTTTCATCCACCTCCATCATGAGATCAAGAAATTCCGGTTCACGTCCCGCTTGAATCAGCTCGTCGATCTCGTCCATCTTCTTTTCGAGGATCTTAACGCTGAGCTGGCCGAAATGCCGACGAGCCGCAGCGTGGTCGGGGATCGCCTTCAGGATCATCTTGAGAATCTTGAAGGTTTTCTCTTCGTCACGACTTCGGGCGGCCGTTCTGTATTCGCGAAAGAGCGGACTATCTTCCGAAATTTCCTTATCGTACAGACCATTGAGCAGATCCACGTGATCCTCCGCCCAATTGGGTCCTAGGTATAGCGCCTTTTCCTCACAAAGTGACTTCCACTTTACCTCGTTGGCAAAGGACAACTTCTCCATCAACAAAAGAACGTCGGGGGGCTGTTCGGCTAGTTCGCGTGCCGCAAAATCCTTACCAGAACGAATAAGCGTGACGCAATGGTCGAGACGTTCGTCTATCTTGGTTCGAAACTTTTCATACTCCTTGGCCAGAGAGTGCAAAACGGGGTCGGTGGCACCTTCACGAAGGGCCTTTTCTATGCGGTCGATTAGTCTATCAATATTCACGGCATTGGAGGAAGATAATCTATCAATAATGAATCAGTTCAACGGAAAGTGACAAGGTCGGAAACGCGATCCCAGGTTGCGGGAAGGCGAGCCGCAGGCGGATTAATCTTAAATAGCGCTAGAGCCCATTTTTCTGCGACTAAGCGTTCCCTTGCTTGCTGGATCTGGCTGCCACCGGCACGAAATGCGGCATCGCGGGCAGCCTTCAACTCGATAAATTTTGCATTCATACGCTTAAGCCATTGATCGTACTGAGACAGTTTTGCTCGTTCCTGACCAAACCGAGCTACTGAAGGAGCATCCGACATAAGCTTCAAGGCCTTCGAATATTCCTGCCAGACGAGCTTGTCGGATTGAGTGGATTCGGACGCATGCTCCAAGTATGCTTTATTCAACTTCATGAATTTTTGGCCAACTTCTTTTCCTTTCGGCTGCTCTCCCATACGCAAGATTTCTTTTTCAAGTTTTCCAAGCAATCCTTTGTCGGGTTCCGGGGAATCGAAGGAGTCCAAAACTTTCTGCAATTGTACGGCCAAGTTCGTATCCTTCATCCCGAAAGTTCTCTCAACGTGCATAAAGAAATTCACCAAGTGAAAAGCAATGTCCACGTCATGATCGGCCCGTTCCGCATCATATCGAAAACCATCCATGTGAAGTTCCGCTTTTTCCTTTAGTGCGGAAGCTGCCGTTTGCCAAAATTGACCAAGAGCTTGCTCGTTTGCATGAAAACTTTGGGGATCGCTCAAACCAATTAGCTTTTTCCGAAACGTTTTAGTTTGAGGATCATCCAATCCCAATGTTTGCTGAGCAAAATTGGTTGTTACACCAAGCAAGTATTCGCCATAAGAAGAACCTGCTGAATAATCGGTCGACTTCGCAGCATTACGACCGAACATACGCAGGTTGTCGTATACTTGGGGATTGGGCAAGGTCGCCGACATTTTTTCCATTTCCGCATCATACTGAGCTATTCCCGACCGAAAGGAAGCGTCAAGAGAGGCAAAATACTCGACGTTCATCATGATCTCGCTGATTGGTTGCGGCCCCTGTTTTGGTATGACGATCGCTTTAGGAAAACCCGGAACGTACCCCATCACAAAAGCATTTGTGGACGGCATGCTTGGGGAGAAAAACACATCCGAACGTGGAGTTCCGCCTGCACCTAAAGCAGGAGCCAATCCCAGGGAATGCGAAACATTCTTGCCTTTGGTCAAGACATGGAAATTTTGTCCATAAGGCCATGACGGGAGAAACCTCAACGCTGAGCGGGAAAGCTTCAACTGCTCGCCTCTGGCGACCGGCGGGTGACCGAGTTCCGGGGCGAAATGCTTATTTGAAACAAAATATAAATCCACACAATTGTCAGCCCCTTTGGGGATGCGAAGAACAAACCCACGCTTGGCGGCATTATTTGCCATATCTGCCGAAAAGTCGATTTCTACAGACACTCCCCTTTTGACCGTAAATTCCAACGAATAAAGAGAGCGACTGCCACCCACGGTCTTCAAACTAAAGCGCGCCTGACTGTCCGGATCGACCCGATCGGGTGTGGCTTCAACGGCAAAAGCCTCAAAAGCATCCGCTGCTTCCGCAAGATTGTAAAAGGATTGAGGTCCGTGGAAATCCGTCTGCCAAACACGAGCTTGCTCGACGCCCACAAAGGCTCTCATGAGAGCGTCAAAAAGGCTCGAAAACTCTGGTTGCTCGTATCGGATCGATCCGCTACTCGGAAGATCAAGCTGCCAACGTACGGGTTTACCCGGCAAGGTTTTGCCCGGCAACCACAAGACGTAAGCGGATTCCGGCGTTCGAACCAAGGGACCCGAAGGATCGAGTCCCACTGGAACAACAGAGACAGGAGCGGCAGGAAGGGTGAAATCCAGAGCAGTGATTATGTTTCCGTCTACACGCGCATTAAGCTTCAAGTCCTTCCCTCCCGCTGCTAAAAAGGCAACCAAGTCAAGAATGCGTTTTTCTTCGTCGACACGAAAAGTGTAAGGCAGTGAACGGACGCCACCTACATTGATTTCAACGATTCCCTGGGCGGGCAAAATGCGTGCGGCGTCCGGGGCATTCAGTACTACGACCCTCGAT
>JACNJI010000459.1 GCA_014382645.1 Verrucomicrobiota bacterium
GGAAAGCCGCTCTTTCCCTTTCGCCTGAAGAGAGCCCCTACCTCCCCCACCCCAGGTGAACTCACCTCAGCCTACCAACCGGCTCCGGAGTTGCCCGAATCCTTCATTCGACAAGTCTTCACCAGTGACGACGTTCCCGACCGCTCGCCCGAAGCCCGAGCTCATGTCCTGAAACAGATAGAGGGTGCCCGTTTCGGGTTCTACCAGACCCATGCTCCCGGCATGCCCATCGTCATGATGCCCGGCACACATGGGGGCGCCGAGTGGACAGGGGCCTGCTTCGATCCTGAGAGTGAACTCCTCTACGTAAGCGCCACCGAATTGCCCTCAATCGTTAAGATCACTCGCACCGATCGAGCCGCGGTCGACGAGACTAAACTGACATCCACTGCCGGTCGCAAAATCTACGAAACTTTCTGCATCGCCTGTCACGGGCCCAGCCGCCAAGGCGTGGGTGTAGCCCCTTCCATCGTCGGCTTGTCCTCCCGGCTGAAAGACCAAGACGTTCGCGATCTCATTCCCAAGGGTCGTGGAAGCATGCCGCCCCTTCCCGTACTCGACAAAAAGCAAACTGATGATCTCATGGACTACCTGTTTGACCGCGACCGTGAGTACCCGAAACCACTGACAAGGCCCGAACGCCCAAGCTACGGCTTTGGCGGGTTCCCCAAGCTCTTCGATCATGAAGGCTACCCCGGCATAAAGCCGCCTTGGGGCATCCTCTCCGCCATCGACCTAAACAGCGGGAGACTTGCATGGAAAATCCCCTATGGCGAATACGAGGAACTGACGGCACAGGGCATGCCGCTGACCGGCACGCGCAATTTCGGCGGACCCTTGGTCACCAAGGGGGGCCTAGTTTTTTGCTCAGGCACCGCCGACAACAAAATACGGGCCTTCGACAAAACCTCGGGCAAAGAACTGTGGTCCGCCCGTCTGCCTTTCGTTGGTTCCGCTCCACCCGCTACCTACGGGATCAACGGTCGCCAATACATAGTCGTACCTGCAACCGGCAATGTTCGCGTAACCGCCACAAAGGGCGACGCTTGGGTCGCCTTCGCGCTACCTCGGAAGTAAGGCAACAGGCGATCCCATGCATCCCGACGACATACCGAATCCCACCGACGAACAACTGCAAGCTCTAGATCGCGAGGTTTGCTTCGTGCCGACGGAAACTGAAAATCCTAAAGTTCTTACTCCTGAACAAATCGATCTCTACAATACATTCGGTTACCTGATGCCGTTCGATGGATTGGACGAAGGTGAGATCCGCGACCTCCGCAATTTCTTCGAAGGAGCCTTGGAGGCGTTTCAAAACATGGGAAGAGACAGTTACTCCATCAGCACCGCTCACCTTCGCTTCGCCCGGATTTATCGCCTCTTGAGCCATCCGGCAATTCTCGGCCCCGTATCCGACTTGCTAGGCGAAAACCTCGTGGGTTGGGGAGCCCATTTTTTCTGCAAGTTGCCTCGTGACGGCAAAGCAGTGCCTTGGCATCAGGACGCAATCTATTGGCCGATAACTCCGGCCCGAACGGTAACTGTCTGGTTGGCCATCGACGATGCGGATCCCGAAAACGCGAATATGCGATTCATTCCTCGATCACACCTGCACGGGGCTATCGACTACCAGCTAAAGGATGACCCGCATGCGGTGCTCAACCTGGAGACGAAAGATCCCGAGAAACACGGCGACCCTTCGGTCGACGTCACCCTGAAAGCCGGTCAGTTCTCCATGCATTGCGACCTCTTGCTGCACGGCTCGAAACCGAACGGCTCGGATCGACGTCGCTGCGGACTCACCCTGCGCTACGCCGCGACCGAGGTGAAAGCCTACTACGACTGGCGTCACAAGGGTATCTTGGTCCGCGGTCAAGACGTCTCCGGGAACTGGGCGAATCCTGCGGTCCCTAAATAGACCCGTTCTTGACAATTCCCTTTCCCCTCGGATCAAGACCTAAGTATCTTTTCCGGCCGATCTCCGATCATTGAACTTCATGCACAAAATATCTTTGATCTGCTTCTCCTTGGTCGTGCTCTGTTCCGCCTCCGGAGATCATGAGTTCAAGGCGAACTCTCACCTTTTGGCCAAACACCTCAATAAACAATCCGAGGTGTCGGTCAACGCCATCCTTCTGGCGACCAGTGGCACCGACATTTTCCACCTTGATGCTGCTGCAGTAGAATACATCCGCTCAAAGACAAAGCAAGTTGCACCCAAAGTAGAATGGGTAATTGGTCAAGGCACCGACCAAGGAGAATATGTCTTCGATGGCTTGCAGACGAAAGACGGTGGATTCATCGCGGTTGGGAAAACCAACGAAAGAGGCGGAGGCAGTTGCCATGCAATTATTATCAAGACAAACGGAAAAGGAAAACTGGAATGGCAACGCATCGTTGGGGAAAAGGAACGCCATGAGGAAGGACGCCGCATCATCGAAAGCTCAACGGGTTACTACTTGGGAGGGACCTTTACGCAGGGTGGGAAGACAGGTGCAGGAATAGTAAAACTGGATAAAAAAGGGATGATTGTCTGGACAAGGGTCTACCCACACGCAAGGCATGGCGCCATAAGAGGAATCGATTTGGCAAAGGATGGAATCGTTGTCACCGGATACACCGATTACGCAGAGGAAGAAGTTCCCTTCATCGCGGACGAAGCGAAGGGATTCGTGATGAAAACCGATTTCCAAGGGAAACCAGTTTGGCGAAGGCAGCTAAGCGTAAACCAAGGGACCAAGGTAAAGGTCGATGTACAAAACGGGGGCTTCGTTCTTTGCTCCACGGTGTGGAGATTCTCCAAAGGCAGTGACCATCAGGACGCTTGCCTCATCAAGCTCGACCCAAAGGGGAGAGTGGAGTGGCAAAAAACATACGGAGGGTCAGGAAACGACCAGTGCTTCGATATGGACCTGACTGACGATGGCTATGTCTTGGACGGTCACACGACGAGCTTCGGTAAAGAGGGATGGGATGCATGGCTGGTGAAGGTGGGTCTCAAGGGAGACCTGAAATGGCAAAAATCTTTCGACCGACCCCTTGGCGGGAACCCAAGGCAAATCTTTGACGAGTGTTATGGTGTAAAGACGATCCCGGATGGGAGATTCGTCCTAGCCTGCGGTTCGGGGATCGAACCGGAAAACGTAAGAAACAGAAAAGATCCACGCAACACATGGGCCGCCTACCTCGTTCGAACTGACGACAAAGGGAATCTCTTGTGGGAATATAGCTACCATACCCCGAAAGAAGGACACAACGCCGCCGAGTATATCGCCTTGTGCCGTGATGGCGGTTTTCTCGTCTTCCTCGACTCGGACACTGCAGGAGAAATGGGGGAAGAAAACATCGGATTCTTGAAACTAACCTCACCCAAAAAAGAGAAGCGCAAAATTCATTAGCGCATAATGGTGAAATTTCTTTTTTTGACATATGCAAACCCTCGCCTTGCAAAAGTTATCATGAAACGCCTAAACTCATAATTTCACCTCATTAATCCAGACACTATCCAATCACTAATCCATGAAGAAGCACCGCATTCTCTCTCTCGCCTTGGTCCTAATGATCGGGCTTTCCGCTAACGCTGATCACCACGCCAAGGAATTCGTTTCCATTTTTGACGGCAAGTCCCTCGAGGGTTGGACCCAGCGCAACGGCACCGCCACCTACGAGGTGAAAGACGGAACCATTGTCGGCACGACCAAGAAAGGAAGCCCTAACTCGTTTCTCTGCTCGAACGAACTCTACGGCGACTTCGAACTTCTCTTTGAGGTAAAGGTGCACAACAACTTGAACTCAGGCGTGCAAATCCGTTCACAAACAAAGGGAGGACCCAAGGGACGGGTAAACGGACCCCAAGTGGAAATTGAAGCAAGTGGAAATAAGGGAGCCGAATCAGGTTACCTTTACGGTGAGGCAGCCGGCGGATGGATGACTCCCGCAGACAAGCGCAAGCCCCACAAGCACTTCAAGGACGGTGAGTGGAATAAATATAGAGTTCTCGCCGAGGGTGCCCGCATTCAGACTTGGATCAACGACCACCAAATTTCTGACCTCGTAGACGAGGGAAAGCTCAAAACACACCCAAAGGGCTTCATTGGTTTGCAAGTGCACGGCGTCGGCAACGGCGGACCCTTCGACGTCGCTTGGCGCAACCTTAAGATTCGCGTAATCAAGAAGAAGTAGCCCGCAACCCATATTCAAAATGAAAAAAACATTACTCACTATAATCTCGGCAATCTTCTTAACGACTGCCCTCGTTGCTAAACATCACAAGGACAAGGACGGTTTCGTCAGTCTTTACAATGGCAAGGATCTCGCCAATTGGAATACCACGGGCAACTGGATTCCGCAGAAGGACGGATCCCTGCTCATCCATCCTCGTCCCGGAGAAAAAGGTTGGCAACGCTACGATGCCTACCTGACGTCCGAAAAGAAGTACAAGGATTTCATTCTCCAAGTGGAATACAAGTATCCTAAAGGCGGCAACAGCGGCGTCTATTTCCGCATCGGCGATCCAAAGGATCCCGTAAAAACGGGAATCGAGTGTCAGATACTCGACTCAGCCGGCAAACCCGACGACAAGATGGGACACCACGATCACGGTGGCATCATCCGCACGGTGGGAGCGACCAAGAACATGTCAAAGAAACCCGGCGAATGGAACAAGATGATCCTTACCTGCAAAGGGTATCATCTCCACGTAAACCTAAATGGTGAAGACATCGTGGATATTCAGCTCGACAAGACCCCCGTGAAAGATCGCCCCTTGGAAGGCTACATTTCCCTACAGGATCACGGGGAACCGAATAACCTCCACTTTCGCAACATCCGCATCAAGGAGCTGTAAGCCCTAGGCGCCAAACCATGCGGCTGCTGAAGGCCATAATTACTGGGTTTGTACTCGGTTCGGGCGTCCTGCCCGCCGTGCCGCCTGAGGATTCGCTTCGCGTTACGCCGATCGTCCGCACAGTCCGCAAGACGGAACCTGCTGTCGCGGCCGTCTTCAGCCAAGGCGAAGGTCGGCTATCGATGGGGAGCGGCAGTTTGATTCACAAGGATGGGTATGTCCTGACCAACGACCA
>JACNJI010000461.1 GCA_014382645.1 Verrucomicrobiota bacterium
CCCGCAACCTTCCACCCCGCAACTCCCCCGCCGCGCCCTTCACCTTCGTCACCCGCGGGCTGCCCCACCACTATGGGTTGCCCGAAGTTCCCGGAGAACGGATGCGTCGCGTGAAGCTTCCCGCCGACAGCGCGCGTGGCGGGCTCATGACGCAGGCCAGCATCCTTAAGGTCACCGCCAACGGGACCCTCACCTCACCCGTGAAACGCGGGTACTGGGTACTAAACTCGCTCTTAGGTACGCCACCCCAACCGCCGCCTCCAACCATCAGCGCTCTGGAACCGGACATCCGCGGAGCGGTAACCATCCGGCAGACGCTCGCCAAGCATCGTGACGTAGCCAGTTGCGCCAGTTGTCATCAGCACATCGATCCGCCCGGATTTGCACTGGAGAGCTTCGATCCCATCGGTGGTTTTCGCCATCGCTACCGCACAACCGGCAAGGGTGATTGGACCAAAGAGCGGTACCTTACGGCATACCACTTGGGGCACCCTCTCTACCGTTGGGGCCTCGACGTGGACGCCAGCGGTTCGACGGCCAGTGGAGAAAAATTTAGAGGTATCCGCCGCTTCCGAGATTTGTTACTGAAGGAGGAGGTGCAGGTGGCCCGCAATTTTGTATCGCAACTGATCACCTACGCAACCGGAGCCGAGGTGCAGTTTGCCGACCGCGCGGAGGTGGAACGAATGCTCGCATCGGCAAAGGCGGATGGCTACCTTGTACGCGACCTGCTTCACGCCGTAGTGCAAAGCCGATTATTTTTAAACAAATGAAACTAAACCGAAGAACCTTTTTACGAAGCACCGGCGTGGCGATGGCGTTGCCGTGGCTGGAATCGATCCAACCGGCTTGGGGCAAGGAGCTGGCTCCGCCGAAACGGATGGTCTTCATTTGCAACACGCTTGGCCTGCACGCGCCAGCGTTGTTCCCCAAAAAGACCGGGGCCGACTACGAATTGACCGATTACCTGAGCATCATCAAGGCACACCGGAAAGACTTTACCTTATTCTCCGGGCTTTCCCACCCGCAACAAGGTGGCGAACACCTGTGCGAGATGACTTGGCTGAGCGCAGCCCCAAACCCCGGCATGGACGGCTTCCAAAACTCGATCTCGGTCGACCAATACGCGGCCGGCAAACTCGGCTACGTCACGCGCTTTCCGTCCGTGTCACTAAGCAGCGACTCCTCAACCAGTCAGTCCTATACCGGTAGCGGGGTAATGATACCCGCCGAGCAACGCCCATCACACATGTTTGCGAAAATGTTCCTGCGCGGCAAACCGGAGGAGATCGCTCGTCAAAAACAAAAGCTGGCCGAGGGCCGCAGCGTGCTGGACGAGTTGCTCAGCCAAACCAGGATACTGCTCAAGAACGCGCCGGGAGCCGACCGCGAGCGGTTGCAGGAATATTTCGAATCCGTCCGCACCGCGGAAAAGAACCTCGCCGAGGAACAGGTCTGGTTCGATCGTCCCAAGCCGGAAGTGCAGGCCAAGGCTCCGCCGGACATCCACGACAAGACCGACCTCGTCGGCCGCATCCGGCTGCTGTTCAATCTCGTTCCTCTGATCATACAGACTGATTCCTCGCGCGTGATCAGTGTCGTCATCCAAAATAACCACGGCGTGCCGCAGGTCGAAGGCGTCGATTCCGAGCACCACAACCTCTCGCATCACGGGCGCGATCCCAAGCGAATTCAGCAATTGCTCAAGATCGAACGCGCCATTATGGGTTGTTTCGACGAATTCCTCACTGCCATGAAAACCAAGCGCGAGGGGGGAGGCACATTGCTCGACAACACCACCACGCTTTTCGGCAGCAACTTGGGCAACGCCAGCGCCCACGATCCACGCAACAACCCCATACTGCTCGCCGGGGGCGGGCTCAAACACGGCCGTTATCTTGCCCACGATGCCAAGAACAACACGCCGCTCTGCAACCTCTTCGTGCATATGCTCAACCAGATGAACCTCAATACCGATCAGTTTGCCAGCAGTACCGGCGAACTAACTCTTTAACATGAAAAGCTTCTCCACACTTTGCGTCGCCCTGTTGGGCATGAACTTATCTGCAAACGCCGACGACTTCACCAAGGCGAAAGCCTCCAACTGGCATCATTGGCGTGGGCCGGATGCAAACGGAGTCGCCACTACGGCGAAACCACCCACCCACTGGAGTGAGAAAAAGAACATCCGTTGGAAAGCGCCGGTCGAGGGCTTTGGAACATCCACTCCCATTGTGTGGGGTAACAAAGTCTTTCTTCTTACTGCCATCAATACCGGCAGGGTGGATCCTTCCCTCCCGCGTCCGGAGGATCAACCCAAGCGCGTCTTCGACATCACGCACCCGAACACGACCTACGAGTTCATCGTACTTTGCTTGGACCGCAAGACGGGGAAAACACTTTGGCGGAGGGTGGTCACCAAAATGATTCCTCACGAGGGTACCCACCGGGACAACAACTTTGCCTCGGCATCGCCCTCCACCGATGGCGAGCGCCTATATTGCTGGTTCGGTTCGGCGGGCTTGTTTTGCTACGACTTGGAGGGTAAGAAACTTTGGGAGCGCAACCTGGGCAAGGTCAAGATCGGGGCGAGCCTGGGGGAGGGGTGCTCACCAGTTTTGCACAAGGGCAAACTGGTTGTGGTTCGAGACAATCGGGGACAGTCGACCATACATGTTTTGAATTCCAAAAATGGAGAAACCATTTGGATGAAAAACCGGAACACCCGCAACGGATGGTCCACGCCTGCAGTCGTTGAGCATGAAGGCAAAACTCAGGTGATCACTACCGCCTCCAGGCAAAAGGAGGGGGATCGTTCGAATCCCGGCAAGGTGATCAGTTATGATCTTGAGAATGGGAACGTAATCTGGGAATGCTCCGGTCTGACTGACAATGCGATCCCATGCCCAATCGTTGAAGACGGGGTTGCTTACTGTATGACGGGATACCAAGGTTTTTCCGTACTCGCCGTGCCCATTTCGGGGAAGGGAGACCAGTCGGAGAATATCCTATGGAGAGGGAATTTGGGAACCCCCTACGTTCCGTCCGCCGTACTTTATGACGGGCTTCTTTATTTTACCCAGTCCAACCAGGCCATCCTTTCCTGTGTCGATGCAAAAACCGGTAAGGTTCTCATGGAGCGAACCCGGATCAAAGGTTTGTCCAACGTCTATGCCTCGCTCACCGGGGCGGGTAATCACGTCTACGTGTTCGGGCGCTACGGAAAGACAGCCGTGATCAAGAGAACGGGCAAGTTCGACTTGGTGTCTACGAACGTCTTGGCCGACCGCTTCGACGCATCGCCCGCGGTAGTAGGCGGTCAACTTTTCTTGCGTGGACATAAATTTCTCTACTGCATCGAGTCAGATTCTAATCCCACTAATCAAAACAAGGAGACAATCAGATGAGCCATCACTCACTTTCGATGTGTGCAAACACGGTTTCGTTTCTTTGTGCGCTATTCGTAACTTCGGCACCTTTAAATGCCAACTACGAGGTTCGCGCCGTATTAAGAAGCTACAAACTGATCTATGATCTCGATCTGGCTAAACTCGGTCGATCGGTCAGGTATGATGTCGACGAAAGCACCAACTTCTCTGGTGGATTCGATCGGATCGCCTACTGGTTGGAACTGCAGAAGCCGGGCGAGGAAATCAAGTTTGTTTGTGTCTCTATGGATGCCTTCACTGACGAAGCGACTAAGATTGGCGTGCCGACGACCGGAAGTCATGCGACTTTTCAGACGAAGGTGGCCCAATTAAATGTCCTCTCTAATGTTGAAGGCATCAAACAAGGTCAGGGCCTTTCAGGCGGTAATATCGAATTCTGGCCCAACAAGTATGCTCAGCTCAACTCCGCAAAGATACCGGGTGCCAGCAGTACTTACTTCGACTTCGGCGATCTAAAGGGGCCGCTGGAGAGCGGGTACGGTTGCATGCAGGTCCACAATTACGCCGCTGGCCATACGATTTTCGCCATTAACAACTGGAATGCCGGCCCTAAGGCCGATATCGGTATCGGAAACAGCCCCGGCCAGCATCGCGACTGGACCTTCGCGGGCAACGGCGAACAGTACCAGAGCAAGCGGCTCCGAATTCTGGTACGCCCCACAGGAAAACCCGGAAAGCACAAGGAGCCCGGTTGGGAAAGGTCCTATGCGGCGGGCAAGACGGACGTGAACGGGCAGTTTCTCGGCGGCTCGGAGATCTTTCACATTGAAAGCCACAAAGGCAAACTCTATGCCGCCACCAGCTACTGGATGGACGAGCACAACACGTACTACAGCCAGGGAAAGCGGAACCAATGGGCCCAAGTCTTGGTGAAGGACAGCAAGAACAGCCCGTGGCGGGAAGACTACGATACGAGTGATGATGGTGGCGTCCTTCGACCCGAAATCCTCCAGTCGGTCACCTTCACCAGACCTAACCCAGACGTCAACCTGCTGTTCCTGGCGACCTATCGGAAGGACCGTACCAAGTACTACGTCGATATCATGGTGCGCAATGACGCGACCGGCAAGTGGATCAAGACAACGCCCCACTCAGGTCCCAAGTTACCGGATGATCACGACTTTTCAGTGCGTGCGATGCGTGTTTATACCGATCGTATCACCCGCGAAGAGCGGATTTTCGTTACCGTCGGGATACAGGGAGTATTATCCGGCGTCTACGATCCCAGAGTACCGGGATGGATTCGCTGGGATCCGCTTCATCCGGTCAAGTTCTCCGAGCGTCCCCTGTCGATCTGCGAGGCGAACAATGAGCTGGTGATCGGCGCGGGCGACGCCGTTTGGCGACGAAAGGACGGTCGATCGCCAAGCTACTCGATCGTGCATGACTTGCGCGATCTGGTCGATAGACCGGTAAACCCGGCCATCGGCGGGATTCGCGGCATGTGCACCCTCGACAACCCCCATGGGCGGGGGGGTTTCCTGCTCTTTCTTTTGTCTAACGCGGACCCCCAAAGAGCCCGCCGCCGCCCGTTTCGCCCCCTCCCCCCCGGGGCCCGTGGCCACCCCCCCCCCCCGCGGGGCCTCCCCCCCCCCCTCCCTCCTACGCAACTTGGCGGCCTTCCCCCGT
>JACNJI010000464.1 GCA_014382645.1 Verrucomicrobiota bacterium
GGCAAGGGGCACGTCGGCAGGGGGGCACCACCCGCCGACCGGGGCCTCGACGGGTACTGTGGATATATCCGGGGGCGTAGCACGAGCCAGTGGAAGGTGGGCAATTACATGCGCTTGCCCGCAGGCAGAACCCCGGAAATAAAGTTCGATGCCGATTCCTTTTACGCGACCGATGCCTTCAACGACTATGCGGTCGAGTTTCTCAATCAGGCTGAGAAAAAAGATTCCCCCTTTTTCCTCTACCTCGCTCATTCGTCTCCTCATTTCCCCCTTCATGCTCCTGCCAAGACCCGCGATGCATACCTTGATACCTACCGTAAGGGATGGGACATTTTGAGGAAGGAACGCTTTGCCAGACAAAGTAACTCCGGGTTGGTCACCAGCTCTTGGCAGTTCACGGGGCTCTCCGAAGTTCCCGTCGATACGGACGTCATTGCCAACAACTACGCGGGCAAGCTGAACCCCGACTGGAAAGACGTTCCGCAAAACCGGAGGGAGGACTTGGCTTACCGGATGGCCACATTTGCCGCCATGATCGATCACGTAGATCAGGGGATTGGGAAAATCATCCGACAGCTTGAGCAGGGAGGCGACCTGGAGAATACCCTTATTCTCTTCACCAGTGACAACGGCGCCTGCTACGAATGGGGGCCTTTCGGATTCGACCGCAGCAGCCGCAAGGGGTTTACCCAGCTTCACGAAGGTGACGATCTCCGGGGCGTGGGCGGACCGGAGACCTATCACTCGGTGGGCAGCGCATGGTCCTGTCTTAGCAATACGCCCTTGCGGATGTACAAACACTTCAATCACGAGGGTGGAAATTGCAGTCCTTTGTTGGCCCATTGGCCCAAGGGAATCAGCAAGCCCCACCGCTGGGTGCGATCCCCTATACACTTGATTGACGTCATGCCTACCCTGCTTGAGGTCGGTGGCACCAGCTACCCGAAGAAATTTAACGAGGAGGAACTCATCCCGGTCGAGGGGAAGAGCTTGACGCCGTTTTTCAAGGGAGCCGAGTCCGCCCAGGATCGGGTGCTTTGTTTCGACCATTTCGACTCTAGCGCCATTCGCAAGGGGGACTGGAAGCTGGTGCGGGGAAACAACCGCTATAAGAAGCGGACTTGGGAACTATACAACTTGGCCGAGGACCGGTGCGAAACGAACAACCTGATCGAGGCCCGTGCGGACAAGGCCAAGGAACTGGAAGCCGAGTGGCTGGCTTGGGCCAAGCGGGTAAAGGTGAACCCTTACTACTTACACGCGCAGGCAAACCCGGCTAAAGTGAGGAGCAAACTGAAGAAGGATACTCAGGGATTCTACCTTCTCGGGCATGGTGACCGGGTGGCCCGGGAGCACGCGCCCAACTTCACCCAAAAGTCGATAGAGATAAGACTCTCCGTCACGAGGGGGAATGAAAAGGGCGGGGTTCTGATTTCCCATGGCGGAAGCCGCAGCGGTTATTCTCTTTATCTGGAGGATGGAAAACCGGTTTTTTCGTGTCGTCTTGGCGGAACCTTGCACACTTTCCGTGCAACCAAGGCCCTGCCCAAGGAACGATCTTCTTTGTCCGCGACGATTGAGTCTGACGGGAAGGTCTCCTTGAGGAGCCAGGACGAGGTTCTGGCTTCAGGAAAGCTACCGACTCTGTTCAATACCCACCCTCAAGATCCCCTTGAGGTTGGGAACGATTCCCTCTCCACGGTAGGAAATTATTCCACGAATCCTCGTTTCAAGGGTAAAGTCCATGAGGCCAAGCTCAAGTAGGTATTCAACCTTAGCGAACCAAAACCGAAATGAATTATTCTATAGCCATTCCCCCCCTAGGCCTCTTGGCTTTGGTTTCGTTGGCCATTGCCGCGGACTCAGTCACTGTGGAGGGTCTCATCACCCCGCGCGACGACGATGGTATGTACGTTCGCAATCCGGATGGGCAGTTCGAGATCGAATGGACCAAGGATACACAAGTGGCCCTTGAGGTGAACACGCGCCTCTTCAAAGGACTCAAGGGAGAGAGGTTGCATTACCAGGTTCAAGCCTCCAGGGAGGTTATCCGTTTCGCCCTGCCCAAAGGACCAATTACGGGAATCATCGAGGTCAGGAATAAAGGCCAGTTGGAGAACAAGCTGAAGGAGGCAAGGGAAGAGAATTGGATAGGGGAGCATGGCTTGCGTTTGTTCTTCGGTGAAAGCCTGCCCCAGCAAATGCCTACTCCGGAAGACCTTCGTTTCATCGGACTTTGGGACCCGACCGCAAAGCCGCACACACTTGCCATCAAGGGTACGAAGTACGAAGTGTCCCTCAAAAAGGGGGGGCAAACTAGTGCCTTGCTCTTCAATGTGTTGAGCACGAAGGATTGCAAGCCTTTCGTCACTCGGGCCCGGGTGGTCGGCCGAAAGAAAGGCGCGGTCATCGTGGCCGAGGAGGTTCATCTCAAACCGATTGGTGATCAATCCGCCGGCGATGATCCCAAGCTCCCGAGATACCTCTTCATCGGCGACTCCATCTCGGGGAACTACGACAAGGGCTTGCGGGAATTTCTCGCGGGCAAGTTCAACTTGCATCACCCGCCCACCAATTGCGGGCCTTCGGCAAAGGGTCGTTCCAGCATCGTGGAGTGGTTGGGCGCGTACCGCCAACCCGGTCGTCACTGGGATGTAATCAGTTTCAACCATGGACATTGGGATAGCAACAACGACAAGAGCACCTACCGGGAGAACCTCGAAAAGATCATTGCCGAGCTCAAGAAGACCAAGGGCAAGCTGATATGGGTGACCACCTGTCCCGTCCCAAACGGTTATCCGCCCGCCGGCGACTTGAGCAAGGCAGGCCGGGCTCCCGGTCGGACTGCCGGGGTTATGAGGAACCACCTCAATCCCTGGGCTCTTGAGGTAATGAAGAAGCATCCCGGAATCTCTATTTGCGACCAGTGGCAGTTCGTCAAGGATAACGGGGACGGCCTCTACAAGGACTTCTGGGATGGCAAGAACGTTCACTTCAGTGACAAACCTGCTGACCAGCTCGGGGAGTTTCTCGGTATGCAGGTCCTTGAAGTGGCGAAGACTCGCTAGCTCATATAGCCGATGAAATATCTAGGGCTTCGGTTTGACCGAGCCTAGACTTGGGGCGAGCTTTCGTCCACTAGCCTGTAGAATCCGACCCAAATGAACGAGTCGAATGCATGGTATAAGTCGCAAGAAATGGTCGACATCACGGATACGAGATCGAATTCGTGTTCGATCAAGGATTTTATGGTTCGCAAAGTAGCTTGGTACTTCTCTTTTTTCATAGAGGTTTCTCAACGGTTATAGGATCGAATGATCCCTTCCTCTATTGGTTCGATATTTGGAAGGCGTGATTCCTTCGACTCGGAAGAACACTTTGTAGAAGTGGTCGGCATTGCGAAAGCCCAAGTCGACGGCGAGGGCTTTGAAGGAATCGTCGGTTTCGACCAAAAGACGCTTGGCTCGCTCGATTCGCAAGCGAGCGATTTCATCAGCAATGCTCCGGTCGAGGGATTCGCGAAATTTTCGTTCCAAAGTACGTCGAGTGATCGAAACTGCAGACACCACGTCCTTCACTTGAATTCTTTCTTGCCCGTTTTCCGAAATGAAGCGAAGGGCGTTTGCCACTATGGGATCCTCGGCTGCCAGAACGTCAGTCGATTGACGGGGGATCAATCCCTTGGGGGGAGAATATTCAACCGTTTTGGACGAATCCTTGCCATTCATCATCTCATCGAGTTTTGCCGCGGCTCGAAAACCGATCAGCTTGAAGCCCAAATCGATGCTGGTTAGAGCGGGGTAGGGGGATGCGCAGATTGCAGGCTCGTTGGAGGTTCCTACGATTGCAATGTCTTGGGGAACTTGTAAACCTTTTGCCCGACAGGTTTCGATTAGATACCTGCAGTATAGGTCGTTGCCTACGAGAATTCCAGTCGGAGCTTCCAAAGAATCCACCCATTCTTCAAGACCTTCGAGGAATCTTTCCCAGCCAAGGGCTTCCCCTCCCAAGTCCGTTCTTGGGAAACGGTAGGTCGATAAGCGAAAGCCCAGTGGCTTCAAGATTCCCCTGAAGCCTTGAATTTGTAGACGGGAATCCTTTTCGCGAAGGAATCCCATATATCCGAATCGGCGAAAACCGCGTCCCACCAAGTGCTGGGCGGCCATTTCCCCTGATGTCTGGAAGTCTGCCAGAACGCTCGAGACTTTTTTTACCGGAGAATTGAGCCATACGTTGACTGCAGGCATCTTGATCTTGTGAGCGGCCTGAGCCAATGGTTCGGTGATGCGTCCGAGAATGCCATCGAACGGGGCTACCCCTGCCTTGGGTTTAAGGACACGGATAGCACTTGGTATGATTACGCAATCCCAACCTGCTTTGCCGGCATACTGGTGAACCCCTGCATAGGTCTCCAAGTGGCGCTTGTGACCCCATTCCATTTCGAGGCAAATGGCTACTCGCTTGGGTCTTCTTGAATCATTCTTTTGCACAAGTTCGATTTTGTTGAAAGGTTTTCGTAAAGGTCAATGCTCCATGTCGCAAAAAAGAGTTAAAGTTTCGTTAATAAGAATATCAATAGGTTTGTCACCCAGGGCTCTATTCCTTATTTTCAACTATTCATGTCCTCCCTTTCACCTAGATACGACGTAGCCGTCATAGGAGGCGGGCACAACGGTTTGGTCTCGGCTTGCTACCTAGCTAAGGCTGGCTTGTCTGTCTTGGTACTAGAACGAAATGCCGAGCTCGGAGGCGCGACTCGTTCGGCTAAAGCTTTTGAAGGTATGGACGCCAGACTCTCCGTCTACTCCTACCTGGTTAGTCTGTTCCCGCAAAAGATATTGGACGATCTTGGGCTCAATCTCAACCTCTTGCCTCGTCGAACTGCTTCCTACAGCCCTGTTTTAGAAGATGGCAAATTGCGGGAACTCCTTCTCCGGAATGATGCTTCGGATGGGAATCGAGAAGCATTCATTGCCCGCACTTGTTCTGATTCCGACTACTCGGGATACTTGGCACTCCAAGATATTCGAATACACTTGGCTTCTGTCATTTGTCCGAGCCTGACCTAACC
>JACNJI010000466.1 GCA_014382645.1 Verrucomicrobiota bacterium
CTCCCTCAAATTCCTCGCAGCGCCAGTAGGCCACTGGCTTCTCTGCCAAGATAGCTTTCACGTAAGCGGCATGAGTAGCGGCATGAGTAGCGGCAGGGTCGCGGCGCGGTTTACCGGCCAAGGTCTCCAAGGAACTGAGCAGCGTCTCCACGATCTTGGGTTCCGCCCCGACCTCGAGCCCTGCCGTGCGAGCAGGCCAGGTCGTGTATCCGCCAAGGGCATGTTGGGCGGGTGGTGGAATGTACCCAGCCGCTCCGTTGGCCAACTCGATGTTGAAGGTAGCGGGAAAGGGGCTGCGGGCCTTGAGCTTCAGTCCGGTGATCGAATAGACTTCGTTGGGGAGCGTGGTGATGCCCAGGTCGCCGATACGGAGGGTTTGCAGGACCAGCTTTTCGGTTGGGTTATCGTGAATAAACCGAGCCTGTTCCGCATAGACCTCGGGCCGGTTTTTAGGCCGTCGACCCTTCATGTCGGCGAGCAATTTGTCGGCCCAGGCGAGACGTTCCACATCGGGCAACCGCCGCGACAAGGTGATGATCTTTTGCTCCATGCCCAAAGGCGGAGTGTCTTGATAGCGAATCTTTTCCAGTGCCTGAGCCGCAAGCTGAACAAGTCCATCCGCATAGCGGGAGGCATTGGAGCCCTTGTTGGGTTTTCCGTAATTCATCCAGTGCAGGTCGCCGCTGGTCCCCTGCGACATGGCGCAAACCGGAATGCGTCCTTCGGATTCCAAGCGCTTGGCCAGGCGGTCGGCAAAGAGTCCGAAATAATCCGCCGGTCCGGTACCGCCATGATAATGCATCGAGAAGTTGGCCAGCACGGCGAGAGGTTTGCCCTTCGAAGTTTGAATGGAAATCAGGGAAAGTTGATCGTCGACCGGAGCGGATGGGCCGACGTAATTCTGGTTTTGGTAACCCGGATGCATCATGGCCCGGACGGTCCTGTTACCGAAGGGATCGAATTGCATGCGGTCCGGTCTGGTAATCCAGCGGCGGCAATGAGTCAGCCCGGGTGCACCCACTTGGGTCCACCCGATGCGGGCGGGTTCCAACTTGTCGTGGGCCTGCCGGATGCTCTCGGCAATCTTCGGGGGTAGGAATTTGGTGTAGGCAGGGTCGGCCATTGTACCGAGGCAGTAATTCATAACACTCGGGGCGCTATGAGTATGGGTCGCAGCGATGAGGATCCGGTCAATCGGAATGCCGGTGGCTTTCGAGGCCAAGGTCTTTGCTTGGTCGCAGACGGTCCTTGGGATCATGCAACTGTCGACGATGGCGATCGCGATACTCACCTCACCTCGCTGGAGGACGAAGCAACGCGCCTTGAGATCTCCGGGGTTCATCTTCCCTCGCCTCCGCTCGGTGAACCCTCCACTGACCAGATACGAGTCAAAGGAACCAGTCACGTCCTGGACGTAAGCCCCTGCCCGAAATGTTTGTTCAACGGCTTGGACGGACGAAGCCCAAAAGCTTAAAAGAACGATCAGGATAGAGGAAGAGATGATGATGTTGGACATAACTGAATGGGCATGAAAAACAAAAAGCTATCCCAGCTTTTGCCAGGAAGAGAAATATTGGCCACCGATTCAACCATGGTCGATAATATTAACCCATGCTTCCTTCGGTATTTGCAATGAAGTGAAGAGAGGTAACGGGTGTCATGCCCAAAAATGGTAGGTTTCCTATGTTTTGTGTTAGACATGCTAATTTTCCTATGATCCAGTCGAGACTCCTAACCATGTAAAACAGTAGAAGAATATTCTCATGAGAACATCATTGAACAGAAGAAGTTTCCTCCGTGCTGGCGGAGTTGCGATTGCCCTCCCGATGATGGAATCACTCACTGCAGTCGCCGATGCGACCAATGGGGGAAAAGCCGTCAAGCGCATGGTCTGCCTGTCGAATAACTACGGGGTATACCAGAAGGCATTTTTTCCGACCGCAGGTGGAACCGACTACGAGCTCTCGCCCACGCTGCAACCACTGACCAAGCATCGCAAGGATTTCACCGTGTTCTCCAACCTCGATCACGGCCTGACCGGAGGACATGCTTGCGTACCGACTTTTCTAAATGGAATCCGTCCGGACATGTCTTCGAGCTTTCCCGAGGGAAACATCAGCATGGATCAGAAGGCGGCAGAATTCGTCGGCGCGGCTACCCGTTATCCGTCGATGACCCTGAAAGTAAAGGAAAACAACCAGACCAGTTTCACTCGCGCGGGCGTGCAAGTGCCCTCGATCGACGTCACGGCCATGTATCGCAAGCTATTTCTGGAGGACTCCCCCGATGCGAGGGAACAAGAGCGACTGCGCCTGAAGCGACACGGCAGCATCTTGGACTCAGTGCTCGACAAAGCCAAGGCGGTAAGCGGGGAACTGGGAAAACAGGATCAGCAGAAGTTCGCCGAATATCTGGATTCCGTGCGCAGCCTGGAAAAGAAGATCGATTTGCAGGAGCCGTGGCTCGACCGCCCGAAGCCGAAGGTCGAGATGGAGGAGCCGCTCCCCCAACCGCAGACCGCGGATGAAATGAAGATCATGATGGAGTTGATGACACTCGCAATCGAAACCGATTCCACCCGCATCATGACGCTCTCCAGCGGATTTACCAATGGCGACTTCGGCCTGCAGGGTGGCTATCACGGCTTCTCCCATCATGGAGAGCGGCCAGACCATACCGACGCATTAAAGAAGATCGAGAGGAACCAAATCGCCCAGATGGCCTACCTCATCGATCTGTTGAAGGCGAAGGAAGACCCGATCAACGGAGGTACGCTGTTTGACCACACCATGATCTTGTATGGCTGCGGCATGGCGACAGGAACCCATTCCTGCAAGAACATGCCACTCGTCCTCGTGGGCGGCGGATTCAAGCTAGGCGAGCACGTCGTTTTGCCCGATGGGAAATTCGAGCGGGTGAAGGCGTGCAACCTGCTCTTATCCATGCTGCAAAACTTTGGCCTGGAGGTGGACCGGTTCGGAACGAGCACGGGAACACTAGCGGGACTGGAGTGGAAATCCGCCTAGGCTGATCGCGTTACAAAACAAGGTCGCCGAAGAGAAAAGGGAATTGTGAAAATACAAGTTCTCCGGTTTGCGATTCTTTTGGGCTTTGTATCCTTGTGCAAGGCAGACCCGAAGCTGGAAGCCCACAGACCTTTTCTCAAGGCACACTGCTTCGAGTGTCACGGTTCCAAGAAACAAAAGGGCGAGTTTCGCTTCGACACGCTCGGTACCGATCTTTCCGAACTCCAGACGCTCGAAACCTGGCAAGGAATTCTCGATCAACTCAACCTCGGCGAAATGCCACCGAAGAAGCAGCCCCAGCCGCCCTTCGAGGAAAGCGCCAAGGTGATCAAGGGTCTTTCGCCAGTGTTGCTGCAGGCCTACGCGGCCCGCAAGAGCACGGGAGGCCAAGCGGTCATTAGGCGACTGAACAAATTCGAACTGCGCAACACGCTGCGTGACCTGTTCCACGTCAAACATCCCGATTTCGATCCCACCGTGGTATCCGGACTCTATGACTTCAACGGTAACGGCATCACTGCCCAAAAGACGATCGAGCCAACCCGGAGTTTTCAAGACGATGAGGAGGCGGAGGGTTTCGACAACATCGGCCAGCAACTGGTTATGTCGGACTTCCTACTGAAGATGCTGATTAGGGCTGGCGAAGAAGTCATCGACATGGTCACACGCAACGAACCGCAGAAACTTTTCGAGGCGGAGACTTTCACCGCTCCTATTTGCACCACGACGCTGCACGACGGGAGCCTCGGCAAATATCAGCGGGACAAGAACGAAACCTACGACGAGGTGTTTCAGCGCTGGGACCGCTACAACCGGATCGGACCGGACAAGCACGTCGGCGGGATGCGCCGGCCGGCCAACTACAGGATCACCGTAGAGATCTCCGCCCACAACCCGAAACCGGACGCATGGGGCGACTGGACGGTGCGCGAGGGAGGTCTCATTCATCAGGGCCGCGAGAGTCTTGAAGAACCATTCGAGATCGGTCTCTACCTGCAGCGCAATGAGCACAAGCGCGGGCCGCGTCACGACCGCATCAAACATTGGACTCTACCCGGCGATGGCAAGAAGCGGACCTTCTCCTTCGAGACCTGGATAGACAACCCATGGAGTACCTGGATCGGTTGGGAGAACGGTCCCTGGTTCCGGCACAACGCCTGGCACGTCCTGCTCGAACAATGGTATCCGAAAGAATACGAGAAGATTGACCGCAAGCAGAAAGGATTCAAGAAAGAGGTCGCTGCAGTACTGTTCAAGAAAGGCTATCTCGGACCGACTCTGCGCGTACACAGCTACCGTATCGAAGCCATGCCCCAAGAGTGGCCCCCCAAAAGCCACACCGCCCTGTACGGAACGGGTCCGATCGAAGAGGCGGACCTGAAAAAGCTCTTCCACGCCTTCGCCGAGCGGGCCTACCGGCGACCGGTCGTACCCGAGGAAATGGATACCTTCGTCGACTTGGCGGAACAACTGATAACGGATGGCAATTCGAAACAGGAAGCGATGAAAGGAGCATACTCCGCCATTCTCTGTTCGCCCGACTTCGTATACCTCCGGCAGAATCAAGGGGCGCTCAACGACTTCGCCCTCGCTTCGCGCTTAAGCTACTTCCTCTGGTCGTCAATGCCCGATGAAGCACTCATGAAGCTCGCCCGCTTAGGCAAATTGTCGAATCCCGCAGAGTTGAGCCGTCAGACCGAGAGGATGTTGAAAGACCCGAAAGCGGCCGCGTTTGGTCGCCATTTTCCCGAACGTTGGCTGAAGCTCCACGAACTCGGGCGCATGGAACCGGATAAAAGAGGTCCCTTCGGGCATTACTTCCGGGTGAAGGACTACTTGGTCCCGCAGGTCGATGCGTTTTTCAGCGACCTCTTGGAAACCAATGGTCCGATCCGCAACTTCATTGATTCGGATTACACTTTCATGAACAAGATGCTCGGCGAACTGATCTACAAACAGAAGGTGGTGGGCGAGCACTTGCGGAAAGTGAAGTTGGAGGACACGCGACGGGGTGGGTTACTGACCATGCCTGCGGTCAT